>NZ_JBFUKD010000548.1:0-2544 GCF_056401005.1 Microvirga sp. P4_G7
ATGCTGACCGGCACGCTCGTCACCATCTTGGGCTTCTGGCCCGTCGGATTCGCCGACAGCAACACCGGCCAATACTGTTTCTCGCTCTTCGCCGTGATCGCAATCGCTCTTGTCAGTTCATGGTTCGTCGCCGTCGTCTTTTCACCCGTGATCGGACTAACGGTGCTCCCGGCTCATATTGCCGAGAAGGAAGAGAAGGGCACAGAATTGAGTCGCGGAAGAAAGCTCTTTCACCGCGCGCTCGTCGCCTGCATGCGTCACCGCTGGATCACCATCGCCGCAACGGTCGCAATGTTCGCACTGGCCCTGTTCGGACAGAAATACGTGCAGAGACAGTTCTTCCCGTCGTCAGATCGACCGGAATTGCTGCTCACCATGAACCTTCCCAAGAATGCGTCCATTTTCGCGACCCAGGCGGAAGTCGACAAGGTTCAGAAACTGATCGACGGCGATCCGGACCTGCAGCGCTACTCGGCTTATATCGGCGGGGGTGCGATCCGATTTTATCTGCCGCTCGATGTCCAGCTGGACAACGACTTCATCGCGCAATTCGTTCTCGTCGCGAAAGGTCTCGACGAGCGGGACCGGCTCGAAGCCAAAGTCCAGAAGATCTTCGCCGACGGCTTCCCGGATGTCACCGCCCGTGTGCAACGCCTGGAGCTCGGACCGCCGGTGGGCTGGCCGATCCAATACCGCGTGAGCGGAAACACTCCGGATGAAGCGCGCAAGTTCGCCGGTGAACTTGCCGAGGTATTGCGTCAATCGAACCTCGCGACACTCGTCAATTTCGATTGGAACGAAAAGAACAAGACTGTTCGCCTCGTGGTCAACCAGGACAAGGTGCGCCAGGTCGGCTTGAGTTCGCAGGCCCTGTCGCAGGCCTTGAACACGGTGCTGAGCGGCCAAGTCGTCACGCAGGTCCGCGACTCGATCTATCTCATCGACGTCCTTGCGCGCGCCGACGAGCATTCGTCACTCGCCGCGTTGCGCAATCTCCAAATCAATCTCCCCAGCGGCGCCGCCGTGCCGCTCGGCGAGGTCGCCAGTTTCGAGTACACCCTCGACGACGGCTATCTGTGGCGTCGCGACCGCTTGCCGACGATCACCGTTCAGGCGGATATGATCGCGGGCTTGCAGGCACCCACCGTCTATCATCGCGTCGCCCCACAAATCGAGGCGTTGCGGCAAAGCCTCCCTCCGGGCGCGAGGATCGTCGAAGGCGGTACGGTGGAGAAGAGTGCGCAGAGCAACGCCGCCCTGGTCGCACAGGTGCCGATCATGGTGGCGCTGATGTTGATCGTCCTGATGATTCAGCTCCAGAGCTTCTCGCGGCTGGCCCTCGTCATCAGCGTCGCACCCCTTGGTCTCATCGGCGTCGTCGTGGCGATGCTCACGACCAACACGCCGATGGGGTTCGTCGCAACGCTCGGCATTATCGCCCTCATAGGCATGATCATCCGGAACTCGGTGATCTTGGTCGATCAGATCGRGCAC
This sequence comes from Microvirga sp. P4_G7, assembly GCF_056401005.1. Classification (NCBI taxonomy): domain Bacteria; kingdom Pseudomonadati; phylum Pseudomonadota; class Alphaproteobacteria; order Hyphomicrobiales; family Methylobacteriaceae; genus Microvirga; species Microvirga sp. P4_G7. Next base: position 1,495 of record NZ_JBFUKD010000548.1, read on the forward strand.
AACCACGGCGCGGGGATGGACACATGGAACGCGGTCATCGAAGCCGCGCAACATCGTCTCAGACCGATCCTGCTCACCGCCTCCGCCGCCATTCTCGGCATGCTGCCGATCATGCGCGACGTGTTCTGGGGTCCGATGGCTTTTGCCATCGTTGGCGGTCTCGCCGGCGCGACGGTGCTGACGCTGATCTTTCTGCCGGCCCTGTACGTCGCTTGGTTCCGCGTCCAGGAGCCGGGCGATTCGGCAGAGCGCAAGGAACCCACCGCGAGCAAAGCGCAAGACGGCGCTGTTCCAGTGCCGACGCGTTGAGACCCGCGGCTCGGCAACCGTGCTCGATGGGAGAATATGCGGTACGCGAAAGAGCGTTCGACCGATTTGAAACTTTATTCAGCGAGTTCCACCCTGAGCCCGAACGACGGCGCGCAGCGGCCCATATTCGGTCTGGGTTCGGACATCCAATTGAAGCCGTCCATCGCTGGCGACGCGGCCGGCGTCGAAACCGCGTGAAGCACCGCTGCCGGCAGCMACCTCCGAGCGGATGCGACCTGAGATCCTGAGACAGGTTCGGGTGTTGGGCACGGAAATGAAGCCGGGAAGGCAGGAATGAGCGTGGCTGCTCGCGCCGGGGCTACCCAAGCTCGACCTGTCCTCGCGCGGACCCGCAACAGCGGATCCTCCCAAGAGGAGCCCGATTGCCAAGACCGTGATCGAAAATGCTCTCATTCCGTCTCCGGCATGTTCCGTGGTGGGCAACGTACGGCAAATCGACCGCCTCGGACAATCGATTTGCCACCTCCCGAGCAGATGATTGTTGCCGCTTATCGAACGCGGGTCTAGTTTTGCCGAGTCGTTGAATGCAAACGCGAGGAGCGCTTCGATGAAAATCCTGGCTGGAATTTTGGCGGTCGCACTCGGTTTCATGCTTCATTCCCCGCTGGCCCATGCTCAAAGCTCATCAGGAAGTTTCGGCTCGATGTCGCCGGGCTCCTACGGCAATGGCGGTGGCGGCGGCAGCGATTTTCAGAAGGTCCGTGAGGACATGGTCAAGAA
>NZ_JBFUKD010000549.1:0-2539 GCF_056401005.1 Microvirga sp. P4_G7
GCGATGATCAGCGATCTTGGAACGACGTCCTTGCAGCTGCATTTCGGCGGCGAGGTGTCCTCGGTCTTCTTCCCGCTCTACCTGTGGATCACCTTCGGCAACGGGTTCCGGTTCGGCCTTTGGTTTTTGCACGTCGCCACGGCGGTTTCCGTCGCCGGCTTCTTGAGCGTCATCATCACGACGCCGTTCTGGCGTGACGATCTCTACCTGTCCATCAGTCTGCTCATCGGATTGATCGTGCTCCCTGTCTATACGAGCACGCTCATTCGCAGCCTCTCGAAAGCGAAGGCACAAGCCGAGGCGGCAAACAAGGCCAAAAGCATGTTCCTGGCGAGCGTCAGCCACGAGCTGCGAACGCCGCTGAATGCGATCATCGGCATGTCGGAACTCTTGCGCGACACCCCGCTCAATGCCGAACAGCAGGGAATGGCGCAAACCATCCGTGGCGCCGGCCAATCCCTGCTTGCCCAGATCAACGGAATTCTCGACTTGTCCCGCATCGAAGCGGGCCAGATGCCGATCAGCTCGATCGATTTCGATCTGCTCAATCTGCTTGCCGATGTTCGAAGCATGGTGACAGCGGAAGCGCGTGGCAAGCCGCTGACCGTGACGACCCACGTTACCCCTTGGACGCCGCTTCGAATCAACAGTTCCAGGCACCATCTCCAAGAGATTCTGCTCAACCTCCTGGGAAATGCGGTCAAGTTCACGGAAACCGGAAGTGTTGTTCTCACCGTCGACTTCATCAGCGCAGCGACCAAGCCGGCCCTACGCTTCGAAGTAGCCGACACCGGGATCGGCATCGCATCTTCTGCGGTGGAGCGCATTTTCGAGAGCTTCACCCAAGCCGATGAGACAATCATCAATCGGTATGGCGGCACGGGTCTCGGCCTGTCGATCTGTAAGCGCCTCGTGGAGAACCTCGGTGGCGAGATCGGCGTCGAAAGCGAGCTTGGGCGCGGAAGCCGCTTCTGGTTCACACTCGTGCTGGGCCAAGAGCCGACGACGACCTCTCGCGCCGCGCCCAAGGCGCGCTCCACGAAGGCCATGCTGATCGGTGAGGAGGGACTCTACGCGCCGCGACTGGCCATCGGAGGAATGGTCCTCGTCGCTCGCGATGGTGCGCATGCGATTTCGCTCATCCAAGAGAGCGTCGACGAAGACGTCATCATTTTCTTGCCGGAGAGCCAGCTGCGGAACGCCGCGAACATCCGCAAGCTCGTCCCCCGTCGACCGATTGTTCTCATTTCATCAGTCTCTGACCGTGTGCCTGCGCCCGCCGATCTTCGACATTCGTTCGCGAGCATGCTGCCTGCCGATTTCACGCCGCTGGAAGCAAAGGATGCGTGGCTCATTGCGGAAGCCCACTACGCGATGCCGGATGCTGAGCCCGTCGATGAGGCGGAGATCGATTCCGACAAGCCGATCACCGGTCTGCATGTCCTTCTCGCGGACGACAACCGGACCAATCGCGCGGTCATCTCCAAGATCCTCGAAAAGGGGGGACACAGTGTTCACACCGTGGTCAACGGCGAGGAAGCACTCGATGCTTTGGAAGCCGATGATTTCGACCTCGTCGTGATGGACATCAACATGCCGGTGATGACGGGTATCGAGGCGGCGCAGATTCATCGCTTCGCCGCTTTGGGTCGCCGTCACGTTCCCATCATAGCACTGACGGCGGATGCAACCGAGAACATGGCGGCGATGACGGCGGCGGCGGGGATGGACGCTTGCGTCACCAAACCGATCAAGCCGGCGGCGCTGCTGCGGGTGATCACCGATGTCATGAAGGCAGTCCCCGTAGAGGAGCGTCCGAAGACCGAAGAAAAAGGCCAGGCCCAATCCGAAGTGGCCGACATTACCTCTCATCCGCGCTTCGCCGCCGCACGTTCACCCTATATCGACGATCAGGTTCTCGCCGATCTCGAAAAGCTCGGGGACAAGGAATTCGTATCGGGACTGATCCACGAGTTTCTCGCGGATGCCGAAGTGATCGTCCACGATCTGGCGCAATCTGCAAAAGCCGCCAGTAGCTCGCGCTTCCGCTCCGATGCCCATGCGCTGCAGAGCGCTGCCGCAAATATCGGCGCGAGGAAGATCCGCGATATGTGCCTGCAATGGCGCAAGATCAGCGACGAGGATCTTGGGAGAAGTGGGGCACAGCAGGTAGAGCTGTTGGAGGCGGCACTGGAGCGAACCCGCGCCGCCTTGTTGGAACATGAATCAGGTAGAGATGCATCGGGGCGTCTGAACTGAGCGCGCAGACTCCCCGATGATGTTGTGTGGCCCCCAGGAACGGAGCGGCACTTGGTGCCGCCATCGTCTGGCGGGTCATTCCGCTGCGATCGCGTAAGGCGCGAGGGCGGCGGCGAGACGCCGGTCTTGGGCGGCTGTGAGACGCKCCATCTTGCGAAGATCAGGCTCGCTCAGCTTCAAGGCAGCTTCGACCCACATATCGACCACGTCGCGCAGTTCTTCGTAGGTCACGGGGTTCACACGACGGCGAGCCCGGTAGATCGAGCTATGGGCGTTGTGC
>NZ_JBFUKD010000550.1:0-2538 GCF_056401005.1 Microvirga sp. P4_G7
TCTCATGCCTCCCTGGTTTCGAAATCGATCCGCGGATCGATCCARGTATAGGCGAGGTCGGAGAGCAGGTTCACCACGAGGCCGAGCAACGAGAAGATGTAGAGGTTGGCGAACACCACAGGGTAGTCTCGGTTGACGATGGATTCGAACGAAAGCAGGCCCAACCCGTCGAGGGAGAAAATCGTCTCGATCAACAGCGATCCGGCGAAGAAGGCGTGGATGAACGCGCCGGGAAAGCCGGCGATGACGATCAGCATCGCATTGCGAAAGACGTGGCCGTACAGCACCTGGCGTTCGGACAATCCCTTCATGCGCGCGGTCAGTACGTATTGCTTGCGGATCTCGTCGAGAAACGAGTTTTTCGTGAGAAGCGTCGAGGTTGCGAACGCTCCGAGCGCCATGGCGATAATCGGCAATGTGATGTGCCAGAGATAGTCCGTCGCTTTGYCGAGGAGTGAGAGCTGGTCCCAGTTTTCCGACGTCAAGCCCCGCAAGGGAAAGATCTGCCAGAACGAACCGCCGGCAAACAGGACGATCAGCAAGATGGCGAACAGGAAGCCAGGAATGGCGTAGCCGATGATGACGACGGCGGACGTCCAGACGTCGAACGACGATCCGTCCTTCACCGCCTTGCGGATGCCCAGCGGTATGGAAATCGCGTACGACAGCAGTGTCATCCACAAGCCGAGGGTGATCGAGACCGGCAGTTTCTCCTTGATCAACTGGAGCACGGAGATGTCGCGGAAATAGCTCTTGCCGAAATCGAAGCGGGAATAATCCCACAGCATCTTGAAGAAGCGCTCGTGGGCCGGCCTGTCGAACCCGAACTGAACTTCGAGCTGCTTGATGAATTGCGGATCGAGCCCTTGCGCGCCGCGATAGCGCGAGGACGAGGCGTCGCCGCTGGCGCTTCCGGATTGACCCTGGGCGCCGCCAGAAAAATCTCCCCCGCCACCGGATATCCGGGATGTGGCGCTCGAGCTCTGGCCCTGAAGCTGAGCGATGATGCGCTCCACCGGGCCGCCGGGTGCGAATTGGACGATCGTGAAGGAAATGAACATGATCCCGAACAAGGTCGGGATCATGAGCAGGATGCGGCGCAGGATATATGCGAGCATTAAGTATCCGTAGGGGCGCGGCCGATCGGGCCGAGTGGGGTGGCGCAGAAACCTGATGAGTATTTCAATCCGTATCCGAGGGCGCGGTCAAACCCGATATGGGGCATCTCGGAGGCTCGCGCCCCGCAAAGCGCGGTTTGGCCCAAAATCATAGCGGTTGCGGCAGGCTGAACGGCCCGCTGAGAGGCTGGCTGACCGTTTCCGCCGCGGTCGCATTCCGGGCAACGGTCACCCACGCCCGATTCGTTTTGCCTTCTCGGCATCGTACCACCAGGTCCCTGGAGCGCCGGAATTCAAGCGGGGTTGGATTTCCGGCCGGGCGAACTGGTCCCAATAGGCGATCCAGTCCGAATTCTTGAACCACATCGGAACCCAATATTGCCCCGAGCGCAGCACACGATCGAGCGCCCGACAGGCCGTATTCAGCGCCTCACGGGTGTCGGCCAGCCCCAGCCGCTCGATCAAGGCGTCGACGACCGGGTCGGCGATGCCGGCGATGTTGCGCGATCCCGGCTCCTTGCCCGATTCCGATCCGTACACGATGCGTAGATCGTCGCCCGGCGTCAGGGAGGATCCCAGAGCGCGGCTCGCCATATCGAAATCGTAATTCTCCATGCGGCGCTGATACTGAGCCGCGTCCACGATGCGCGACTGGGCGTCGATGCCGAGGCGTTTCAGATTGGCCTGAAACGGCTGCGTATGCGGCTGCAGCGACGCTTGGAAGTCGAGAAATTCGATGGTGAACGGTTTGCCGTTGGGCAATTTCAGAACGCCGCCTTCTCGGCGGCATCCGGCTTCGCGCAGCAATTCATCGGCCCGGCGAAGAAGGCGCCGGTCCTGGCCGGAACCGTCGGAGACTGGCGGCACGACGGGTTCGCCGAAGACGGCCGGCGCAAGCTTGTCCCGRAACGGCTCAAGTAGCGCAAGCTCTGCAGCGGAGGGCGGACCCTTCGCCTGCATGTCGGTGTTTTCGAAATACGACGTCTGCCGCTTGAACAGGCCGAACATGATATTCGCGTTCGTCCATTCGAAATCAAAGGCGAGACCGATGGCTTCGCGAATGCGAGGATCTTTGAAGGAGTCGCGGCGGGTGTTGAAATACCAACCTTGGATCGGCACCGGCCCACCGTCCTCGATGATCTCCTTTTTCACGCGTCCATCGCGAACGGCAGGGAAGTCGTATCCCGTCGCCCAGATGCGGGACGTATACTCCTCGTTGAAGTTCATCGCGCCGTTCTTGAACGCTTCGAACGCGACTGTCCTGTCGCGGAAATAGTCGTAACGGATGCGGTCGAAATTATTCAAGCCGACATTGACGGCCAGGTCCTTCGCCCAGTAATCGGCGACGCGCTCGAACTCGATGAAGCGCCCTTGCTCGAACCGGCCGACGCGATAGGCGCCCGAACCCAGCGGCGGATCG
>NZ_JBFUKD010000551.1:0-2536 GCF_056401005.1 Microvirga sp. P4_G7
GATCTGAGAGGCAAGCCGCCTCTCGGCGGACATATTCTGAGCCACGATTTCGTCGAGGCGGCGCTTCTCCGGCGCGCCGGATGGACCGTCTACATGCTCCCCGAGTTGCAGGGCTCCTACGAGGAAAGTCCGCCCTCGCTGATCGATCTCGCAGCCCGTGACCGACGTTGGTGCCAGGGCAATCTGCAGCATATGCGCGTGATGATGGCCAAGGGCCTGAAGATGCCGACCCGTCAGCATTTCGCGACCGGCATCATGTCATATCTCGCCTCGCCGTTCTGGCTCTTCCAGCTCATCGTCGGTATCGCGCTGGTCTTGCAGACGACCTACATCCGACCCGAATATTTCGCCCGCGATTTCCGCCTGTTTCCGGTCTGGCCGCGGTTCGATCCCGAGCGCGCGCTCGCGTTGTTCGTGATCACGATGGGCATTCTCCTCGCGCCGAAGATCTTCGGCCTGATCTTGATGATCCTTCAGAAGGAAAACCGTCGCGCGTCCGGCGGCGCCATCAGGCTGTTTATTTCGACCGTGCTCGAAATCATCCTGGCCGCCCTCCTCGCTCCCATTCTGATGCTGATCCAATCKGGATCGGTTTTTCAGATTCTCCTGGGCCGCGACACCGGCTGGCAGCCGCAACGGCGCGACGATGGCTCGATTCCGTTCAAGGATATCGTCCGGCGTCATCGCTGGCACACAGTGCTGGGCGCCTTTGTCGGGATCTCCGCGTTCATGATCGCGACTTCGCTCTTTCTGTGGATGTCGCCGACCATCGTCGGCCTCCTTCTGGCCATCCCGCTTTCCTGGCTCAGTGGTCAACTGGGTCTCGGGCTTGCCCTCAAGCGTGTCGGCTTGCTGATGACCCCGGAGGAGCGCACGCCGCCGCCGATCGCTGTTCGGGCGAACGCGCTGCAGGCGGAGAACGCAAAGTCGGGCTTCGATGATGAAGATTCCCTTTTGGCGCTCTATGAGGATGCGTATCTGAGACAGCAGCATCTCGACATGCTGCCGCCCGTCCCGAGCCGCAAACGGGGCGAGATCGAAACCGATCGCGCTCTCGCCGAGGCCAAATTGGTCGATGCGGAAACGATCGAAGACGCGCTGAAATGGCTGAAGCCTAAGGAGCGCATGGTCGTCCTTTACGATCGGGCGCTGCTCGCCATGGCAATGAGTCTCAAGTCCACGGCGCCGCGTGAGGCGGAGGCTGCCGAGTAACTTCTACGATTCCGACTTGTGGCTCGTCCCGGCGCCTGCCGAGGCGAACTTGTCGAGTTACCCGAACGGCCTCGAACTTCGCCAATCCGGTGCTCGGCAAAAGCGACCGCCGGGGCGTAGCCCATCAGGACGCGAGGTCTCGCGTGACGGACGATGAGGTGCGTCTACTTACGAGGTTAGACGGCTCGGCTTCAGTTCGCCACTCTGCTCCAGCAACGAATGTCCCGTCGCTGCGATATGGGCCTCGATGCGCTTGAGATCGCGCACGATATCGAGCTGCAAGGCGCTGGTGTCGTTGGTCGTCTTGCCCGACCGCAACTGTTCCAGATGCTTCTGCGTGATCGCCCGCTCGAGGTCACGAAAATGCTCCTTCTCAGTGACGAGGCGTCGCGCGGAGGTCAGGTCCTGGAACATCAGTACGGACGCTGCGAGCTGAAGATGCTCGAGCAGATTGGTGTGCATCCGGGTGATGTCCGCTTGGACGTCCGTCGGCAGGCGCAGGTGGTTCTTGATGCGCTTGGCAGCGAGCTCCATCAGGTTCTTGTCGATGATGTCGCCGACGTGTTCGAGATTGATCGCGAACGCCAGAATGTCGGAAAGCCGCCGCGCTTCCTCCTCGCTCAGCGCCTCATGGTTGATCGAGCTCAGGTAGCGCCGTATGGCGCTGTACAGACGGTCGACCACGTCGTCGGTGCGGCTGACCGCTTCGACCTGGTTGAGGTCCCCGTGCTGGAACAAGTCCTGAGAGCTTCTCAGCATGGTCTCGACGACGTCGGCCATGCGCAACACTTCACGCGCGGCGTTCGAGAGCGCGACGGACGGCGTGTCGAGGGCATCCACATCGAGATATTGCGGCACGCTCGGATCGGACGCCTTCACCTGCGCCGGGAGCGCCTTCTGCAGCATCCGCGCGATCCAGGGCAGCGGCAGGATGAAAACCAGCGCCAAAACCACGTTGAACAGGGTGTGGAAGTTTGCCGCCAGGCGTGAAGGATCCGCCTCGAAACGTGCAAGGAACATGACGATCTGGTTCAGAAACGGCAGCGCGACCGCGCAACCGATGAGGCGGATCGCGAGGTTGCCGACCGGAACGCGAAGTTTGACCGGGTCGCCGCCGGTTCCTTCGAGCAGCGGGTTCAAGGCTGTTCCGAGGTTTGCGCCGAGGACCATGGCCAGTGCCGAATGATTGTCGACAATGCCCGCCGAGGCGAGCGACATGATGAAGAGCATCGCCGCGACACTCGAATGCGCTGCCCACGCCAGAATGCCTGCAAGAAGGACGAGGATGATCGGATCGGGCGCGATCGCGGCGAGGACGCTTTTC
>NZ_JBFUKD010000552.1:0-2535 GCF_056401005.1 Microvirga sp. P4_G7
CGCATCGCATGGCCATGGCCTGCAAGGCCGCATTCTTCTGGTCCGCGGACGCGAGGGCGACCTTTCGCGCCGCCTGGTGCGCGCGGCGACCGAGGTCCTTGAGCAGAGCCGGGACATCCAGAGCCCCCTTGCCGGCGGTCATTCGGTCGGCGGCGTCGCGTCCGCTCGCAATCTGAGTATCGTCCATGTGGCAACCTCGCGGGCGACCCGCGCCAAAGTCTTGATTCAAGCCGCCTGGTCGGCAGCCGAGAACGTCCTGCGGTTCTACGTTGAACATTCCAATACTCTGGAAATCAACAATTCCTTTTGCAACCGGGGCAGCTGGTCGGAATGGCTAGCGGTTCACTCGCTCAGAACCATGTCGTCGCGATGGACCATTTCGCTGCGGCCGCGATAGCCGAGAATCGCCTCGATTTCGCGGCTCGGACGGCCGATGATCCGGGACGCGTCGTCGGCATCGTAAGCGACGAGACCCCGACCGAGCACCCGCGTCTCGTCGCGAATCGTGACCGCGTCGCCCCGCGCGAAGGCCCCTTCGATCCGGCGCACGCCGACCGGCAGACGGCTCGCACCGCCACGCAGCGCCTTCGCGGCGCCTTCGTCCACGTGAAGCGTTCCGCGAGGCTCCAAAGCCCCTGCAATCCAGGTCTTGCGTGCGGTTGCAGGATTCGATGGCGTGAGAAACCACGTGCACCGGGCGCCCTCGGCGACGCGGCGAAGAGGGTTCTTCGAGCGCCCGTCGGCGATGATCATATGCGTGCCGCCGGCGGTGGCGATCTTGCCGGCTTCGATCTTGGTGCGCATGCCGCCACGGGACAATTCGGAGGCCGGTCCGCCGGCCATCGCATCGATTTCGGGCGTGATGCGTTCGACGAGGGGGATATGCATCGCGGACGGATCCGCCGCCGGCGGAGCCGTATAGAGACCGTCGATATCGGAGAACAGGACCAACAGGTCCGCGCCGATCATCGTCGCGACGCGGGCCGCCAACCGGTCGTTGTCGCCGTAACGGATTTCGCTCGTCGCMACCGTATCGTTCTCGTTGATGACAGGGACCGCATGCATGTCGAGAAGCTTCAGGGTGGTGGCGCGCGCATTGAGATAACGACGACGCTCTTCCGTATCGGCAAGCGTCACCAGGATCTGCCCCGCCGTGATCCCGTGATGGGCCAGAACCTCGGCCCAGATGCGGGCGAGCGCGATCTGGCCGACCGCCGCGGCCGCCTGGCTCTCTTCGAGCTTCAGGGGACCTGCGGGAAGGCCGAGCACCGTCCGGCCCATGGCGATCGCGCCCGAGGACACCACGAGGACTTCGGCGCCGCGTGCGTGAAGGTCGGCAATGTCCTCGGCAAGCGCCGCGAGCCAGGCATGGTTGAGACGGCCCCGCGCGCGGTCGACCAGGAGGGCCGAGCCGACCTTGAGGACGACCCGCCGGAACTGACGCAAGTCGGGATTCATGGATGCCATTCTTCCTGCGGCTCGGCGGGCTTCTCCTCGACCTTCGCAGCATCGATGACCGACAGGAGCGCCTGGAGCACTTCCTGTACGCCCTGTCCCGATGCGGCCGAGATCACATGAGGCGTGCGCTTGGCGGCGCGCTTCAACTGCGCCACGCGCTCCTTCAGCGTCTCCTCATCGAGGGCGTCTGCTTTCGAGAGCGCGACGATTTCCGGCTTCTCGGCGAGACCATGCCCGTAGGCGTCGAGTTCCGCACGGACGGTCTTGTAGGCCTTGCCGGCGTGTTCGCCGGTCGCGTCGACGAGATGCAACAGAACCCGGCAGCGCTCCACGTGGCCGAGGAAGCGGTCGCCGAGGCCGGCGCCCTCGGAGGCGCCCTCGATGAGACCCGGAATGTCGGCGAGCACGAATTCGCGATTATAGGCGCGCACCACGCCGAGCCCCGGATGCAGGGTCGTGAACGGGTAATCCGCAATCTTGGGCTTCGCCGCGCTGACCGTGGCGAGGAACGTCGATTTCCCGRCATTGGGCAAGCCGACGAGGCCCGCATCCGCAATGAGCTTGAGGCGCAGGATGATCCACCGCTCCTGGGCCTCCTGGCCCGGATTGGCCCGCCGGGGGGCCCGGTTGGTCGAGGTGGTGAAATAGGCGTTGCCAAATCCACCATTGCCACCGCGGGCAAGCAGGATCCTCTGGCCGACTTTCGTCAGGTCGGCGATGACCGTCTCGCCGTCCTCGTCGAGAATCTGCGTTCCCTCCGGCACCTTGAGAACCGCGTCGCGCCCTTTGGCGCCGTGGCGGTTCTTGCCCATGCCGTGCTCGCCGCGCTGGGCCTTGAAGTGCTGCTGGTAGCGGTAGTCGATCAGGGTATTGAGGCCCTCGACGCATTCGACCCACACGTCGCCGCCGCGCCCGCCGTCGCCGCCGTCGGGCCCGCCGAATTCGATGAATTTTTCGCGGCGGAACGAGACGCAGCCGGCCCCGCCGCCGCCCGAAGCGATAAAGATTTTAGCTTGGTCGAGAAATTTCATAGCCTGCTCCCTTTACGGGACAAGGCGTGCCGGAGCAACGCGAGGG
>NZ_JBFUKD010000553.1:0-2528 GCF_056401005.1 Microvirga sp. P4_G7
GTCGCTGGATGCGCGGATCTACGCGAGCATCGAGCGAGCAATGTCCCGATAGTTCCGCCTGTCGTGGGCTCTGCTCGAAACGAAAACCCCGCGGCGAGCCGCGGGGTTTTTTACGTTCGTTGTGCTGGTGCGTTACGAATGCGCCAGAATGGCCAACAGCAACAATGCAATGATGTTGGTGATCTTGATCGCCGGGTTCACGGCCGGACCTGCCGTGTCCTTGTAGGGGTCGCCGACGGTATCGCCGGTCACCGAGGCTTTGTGGGCTTCGGATCCCTTGTGGTGGACGACGCCGTTAGCGTCCGTAAAGCCGTCCTCGAACGACTTCTTGGCATTGTCCCAGGCGCCGCCGCCCGAGGTCATCGAGATGGCGACGAAGAGACCCGTCACGATGACGCCGAGAAGCATGGCGCCCAGGGCCGAGAAGGCCTGCGACTTGCCCGCGATCCAATAGATCACGAAGTAGGTCACGATGGGCGCCAGGACCGGCAGCAGCGACGGGATGATCATTTCCTTGATCGCCGCCCGGGTGAGCATGTCGACCGCCCGGCCGTAATCGGGACGATCGGTTCCAGCCATGATGCCCGGCTTCTCGCGGAACTGCCGACGCACTTCCTCGACGACTGCGCCCGCCGCACGGCCGACCGCCGTCATGGCGATGCCGCCGAACAGGAACGGGATCAATCCGCCGAACAGGAGGCCGACGACCACGTAGGGGTTCGCCAACGAGAAGTCCGGCTTCACACCCGCGAAATACGGATATGTAGCGGCGTTCTGCGTGAAGTGGTTGAGGTCCGACGTATACGCCGCGAACAGAACCAGGGCGCCGAGACCGGCCGAACCGATGGCATAGCCTTTCGTGACGGCCTTCGTCGTGTTGCCGACCGCATCGAGTGCGTCCGTGGACTTGCGGACCTCCTTTGGCAGGCCGGCCATCTCGGCGATGCCGCCGGCGTTGTCCGTCACCGGACCGAAGGCATCGAGCGCGACGATCATGCCGGCCACACCGAGCATGGCCGTCACCGCGATCGCGATGCCGAAGAGACCGGCGAATTTGAACGAGACGATGATGCCGGCGATGATCACGATTGCCGGGAGCGCCGTCGATTCGAGCGAAACGGCGAGACCCTGGATGACGTTCGTGCCGTGGCCGGTCACGGACGCCTGAGCGATCGAGCGCACCGGGCGGAACCCGACACCGGTATAGTACTCGGTGATGACCACGATCAGGGCCGTCACCGACAGGCCGGTGACCGCGCACCAGAACAAGTCCGAGCCTGAGAAGCTCGCATTGGCGATCGGGCCGAAGCCGATGGTCTGCCAGGTCAGAATCCCGATGGCGGCGAGCGACAGGATGCCTGTCACGGCGAGCCCCTTGTAGAGCGCGCCCATGATTGACTCGTTCTGTCCGAGCTTTACGAAGAACGTGCCGATGATCGAGGTCACGATGCACACCGCGCCGATACCGAGCGGATAGAGCATCATGGTCTCGAGAAGGGGCTGCCCAGCGAAGAAGATCGCCGCGAGAACCATCGTGGCGACGATGGTCACCGCATAAGTCTCGAAGAGATCCGCCGCCATGCCGGCRCARTCGCCSACGTTGTCGCCCACGTTGTCGGCGATGGTCGCCGGGTTGCGCGGATCRTCCTCGGGAATKCCSGCTTCGACCTTGCCGACGAGATCGCCGCCGACATCGGCACCCTTCGTGAAGATGCCGCCGCCAAGACGAGCGAAAATGGAAATCAGCGACGCGCCGAAGCCGAGGGCGACAAGGCTGTCGATCACTTGACGGTCAGAGGGGGCGAGCCCCGCGCCCTTCGTCAGGTAGGCGTAGTAGAGCGAGACGCCGAGGAGCGCGAGCCCGGCGACAAGCAAGCCCGTCACCGCCCCCGACTTGAACGCCACGTCGAGACCGCCACCGAGCGACTGCGTCGCGGCCTGTGCCGTGCGCACGTTGGCCCTCACCGAAACGTTCATGCCGATGAAGCCGGCCGCTCCGGACAGGATGGCGCCGACCGCAAAGCCGATGCCGACCCGAACGCCGAGCAGATAAGAGATGATGATGAAGAGAACCACGCCGACGATGGCGATGGTGATGTATTGGCGCCGGAGATAGGCCTTGGCCCCTTCAGCGATCGCGCCGGCGATCTCCTGCATGCGCTGCGAGCCCGCGTCACGTTTCATGACGTCGGAAATAGCCCACGCGCCATAAACAATAGAAAGCAGGCCGCCTAAAACGATAAGCCAAAGTGCCATAGTGTCGTCCTTGTGATGGATGACAGACGGCCGATCATCAAAGCCCAATTTTTGGCCTTGACCGGCCTCTACCCCAGGGAAGTCCCTATTTGGTGGCAAATATTCAGGGGGCGTGCAACAGCGCTTCGCGTTTGCATGCACAGAAGACTTTTTGATCGGCTTGGAGAAAGGTCTAAGCCAGAACCGTTGATTTGCGCCGACTCTGCCAAAAGAGAAGGCAAAGGACGATGAGGATGGGCGGGAAAGCGAGGGCGTTGAGAGCGCCCCACCCT
>NZ_JBFUKD010000554.1:0-2525 GCF_056401005.1 Microvirga sp. P4_G7
GCGTGCCCCGGGGCGGTGTCGGTGCTCGGGATCGACGACCTTCCGATTTCCGAACTGCTCAGCCCGCGCTTGACGACGATGCATATTCCCGCGCGCGAACTGGGTGAGACCGCCGTCGAGACGCTCATCGAGCTGACGACGCAAGGTCAACGACTGGTACGCCGCACCGAACTCGCGTGCCGCCTCATCATCCGCGATTCGACAGTCTCGCCGATGCAGGGACATCGCGCGATGGCGATCGGGGGTCTCGTATAGGCACCTCGAGGCGAAGGGAGCTAAACAGGTCAACGGGCAAAAGCCTTTGTGTGTTGTGGCTCAAGCACGCTTGACCTCCTCGAAAAATCGGGTTCTTGCTTCAGTTCTGTTTCAACTGCAGGTCAATCATGAACAAGAATCATCTCATCGAATTCGTCGCCGAAGAATATGAACTCACCAAAACCTTTGCGAAGGAGATGCTGGAAAGCGTGTTCCAGAAAATCTCCGACACCGCCGGCAAGGGCGAGGAGGTTTCGATCTTCGGTTTCGGTACGTTCAAGGTCGTTGAGCGCAAGCCCCGCAAGGGCCGCAACCCGCGCACCGGCGAGCCGGTCAAGATCGCCGCTTCGAAGAGCTTGAAGTTCAAGCCGGCGAAGGCCGTCAAGGAAGCCGTCAACACCAAGCGGAAGGCCCGCAAGAAGGCCTAATGGGCTTCTTCGGCCACCGCACGGACCCCGCTTCGCCGGGTGTCCGACGACGGTGCGCTTGTTGCCAATACGGGTTCGGAGATGCTCGTTCGCTCGACGTCTCCGAACTTCGCCGAGATTTCTTGTTTCGCCGAGACTTCGTGTTTCGCCGAGACTTCGTGTTTCGCTTGGATTTCGTGTTTCGCTAGGATTTGTTGCTTCGCCGAAATCCGGTGATCCACGGAAACGTCGTACTTCACCAAGATCCAGTCCCGCCCTTCATCGACTCGCTCGCCTTCGAGCGCTCGCTCCAGGAAAACGAGGACCCGACCTGGCCTGGGATCGTCCGCGACCCGATAGACATGGGTCCAGATTTCCTCTCTCCGGTGCACGACCACATAGATCGATGCGCTTTGAACGCGGCCCGATCGGGCGCGCCACTGATGCCGTCCGACGAAAAGCGACGTGTCGTTCGGCCCCAAGGTCAGGAGGTGGTGGTGTGGTTCGCCGTTCGGTTGCATCAGCCATCCTTGTCGAGACGAGCTGTGCTGACGCAGTGGCGTAGGACCGTTTCGTTGCCGGTTTGGCCACATCCCTCCTTGCGGAAGCGCCACCTTGCTCGGTAAGCAGGTTGGCGTTGGGCGTCGGCCCAACTCTTGATGTTGCTGCACAGGTAGCATTGTCGTTTTCGTCATTCAAGGTCGAATCACGCATGTCGATGCGCGATCGCATCAGCACACGATCGATTCGACCGCCCTAYATAGAGCGGCAGAGAGGGTCCGGACGCTATTTCCGAACCCGCCCGATCCAACCTGGAGCGTGCCCGTGAATGCACCGACCAATCGAAAAATCCTTCTCGCCGCGCGTCCGGAAGGGCGACCGACGCCGAGCGATTTTCGCCTGCAGGCCGAACCGGCCTCTGCTCCCGCCGATGGCGAGATCCTGCTGAAGATCCTGTATCTGTCGCTCGATCCCTACATGCGCGGGCGGATGAGTGCGGCGAAATCCTATGCCAAACCGGTCGATGTCGGCGGCGTGATGGAGGGCGGCACGGTCGCGGAAGTGGTCGCTTCGCGCCACCCCGATTACGCGATCGGCGATGTGGTGTTGTCCCATTCCGGCTGGCAGAGCTACGCCGTTTCGGACGGGTCGAACTTGCGCAAGCTCGATACCACCGCGGCCCCGATCACCACGGCGCTGGGGATCCTCGGCATGCCTGGATTTACGGCCTATGCCGGCCTTCTGACCATCGGACAGCCGAAACCCGGCGAGACCGTCGTCGTTGCCGCTGCGAGCGGTCCTGTGGGTTCTGCGGTGGGGCAGATCGCCAAGATCAAGGGAGCCAGGGCCGTGGGCATCGCGGGCGGTCCCGAGAAATGTCGRTACCTGTTGGAGGAACTCGGTTTCGATGCGGCCGTCGACCACCGCGCGGCGGATTTCCCGGATCAGCTGAACGCTGCCTGTCCCAACGGTATCGACGTCTATTTCGAGAATGTCGGCGGCGCGGTTTTCGATGCGGTGTTCCCTCTCCTCAACGAATTCGGCCGCATTCCGCTTTGCGGTTTGGTGGCGCAGTACAATGCCGCTGGCCCCTTCCCGGGACCGGATCGCCTGCCGGGGATGATGCGCGCCATGCTGTCCAAGAGCCTGACCCTGCGCGGGTTCATCCAGCGCGAATTCGTCGATCAGCGGCCGGCTTTCTATCGGGACATGGCGGCCTGGATCAAAGAGGGACGGGTGCGCTACCGGGAAGACATCGTCGAGGGGCTCGAGAACGCGCCGGAGGCCTTCATCGGCCTGCTCGAAGGGCGCAATTTCGGCAAACTCCTGGTGAAAGTCGCCGATTAGCGGGCCGGTTTCCAC
>NZ_JBFUKD010000555.1:0-2518 GCF_056401005.1 Microvirga sp. P4_G7
CTTCACGCCCTCGACCCCCTATTGGGTGATCATGCCCGTCCTGCTCATCGGAGGGTGCTTCCGGTCCCTTCAATTCACCAGCCTGAACGCGATCGCCTACGCAGAGGTATCCAATCGCGACATGAGCTATGCGACCAGCCTCTCGGCGGTGGCGCAACAACTAGCCTTGAGCATCGGCGTCGCCTTGGGCGCGTTCGTTCTCGAAACGACGGCGCAGTGGCGCGGGGACAACACTCTGGTCGCGGCGGATTTCAGCATGGCGTTCTGGGTCGTGGCGGCGCTGTCTGCCTGTGCCGGGTTCTTTTTCCTGCGCTTGGATGCGCACGCTGGCGCCGAGATGTCGGGACACCGCGCGATCCAGCGAAAGGTGCCGGCCACCGGCCTCGGCGATGGGATGGACGGCCCCTGATAGCGCGCTATCTTCGGGGCCTCAAAGGGAGCGCCTGATGGACCAGAAGATTATCGATCTCTACGACGATTTCACCCATGGCGGGATGAACCGCCGGTCCTTCCTGGACCGCCTCGCGGCCTTGGTCGGCAGCACGGCCGCCGCCACCGCCCTTCTTCCGATCCTGCAGAACAATTACGCGCAGGCGCAGACCATCGACGAAAAGGATCCCCGGATCGTCGCCGAGACGGTCGATATTCCGGGCGTCCCGAATCTCACGGGCTACCTCGTCAAGCCGAAAACCGGCGGCAAGCTACCGGCCGTCATCGTGATCCATGAGAACCGGGGCCTCAATCCCCACATCAAGGACGTCACACGCCGCATGGCGACCGAGGGCTTCTTGGCGCTCGGGCTCGATTATCTCAGCCCCACGGGCGGAACCCCGGCGGACGAAGAGAAGGGCCGCGAGATGATCGGCCAATTGAAGCCGAGCGATGTCATTGCCTACGGCAAAGCCGCCGTGGCCTTCCTCAAGGCAAATCCCGAAAGCAATGGCAAGGTCGGCGCCATCGGCTTCTGTTGGGGCGGCGGAGCCGTGAACAATTTGGCGGTGGCGGATCCGGATCTTTCAGCCGGCGTCGCCTATTACGGCGGGCAACCCAAAGCGGAGGACGTCGCCAAAATCCGCGCTGCGATGATGCTGCATTACGGCGGTCTCGACGAGCGCATCAACGCCGGCATTCCAGCCTACGAGGCGGCGCTGAAGCAAGCCGGCAAGACCTACGAGTTCTTCGTGTACGAGGGCGCCAACCACGCCTTCAACAACGACACCAACGCCGCCCGCTTCGACAAGACCGCGTCCGATCTCGCCTGGAGCCGCACGGCGGCGTTCTTGAAGAAGAACTTGAGCTGATACGTCCAACTCGGAGCCAGCCCGTGTCGTTTCAGCCGGGATGGCCGCGCACATTGACATCACCGGCGTTGTGCCGGTGACCCCGAAAGGCGTTTCTGATCTGGGTGGCCGGGACAAGCCCGGCCATGACGACGAAGATGGCGATCCTCAATCGTCGAACGCTTCGACCTGAATCCTGCGGCCGATCATGAACGCGTCCGCCACGTGGCGGAACGGTGCATCGTCGACGTCGGTTTGGCCGCCCTTGTCGAGCAGCGTCGCGAACTTGGCGTAGATGCCCTCATACTCGGCCGAGGGTTCGTCGATCACCGTCTTGCCGTTGAGATCGAGCTTTGTGCCGCCGTGGGCAAGCGCGAGGCGCAGTCCGTCGACCGTCTCCACCGCGATGTCCCACGATTGCGGGCCGGTCTGACGCCAGTCGAAATGCGCTTGCAGATCTTGCCCATCATCGCCGGTGCCGAACACCAGGTCGGCAGCGATCGGCGCATCGCGGTTCGATGGGAATTGCAGATCGGCCTTCTGCACGAAGATCGGCTGCGGCAGGATGCGGCTCAAGATCGAGAGCGCGTTGATGCCTGGATCGAAGATGCCAAAACCGCCGGCCTGCCAGATCCATTGCTGCCCCGGATGCCAATGGCGGACATCTTCCTTCCAGTTCACCACGAGCGTCTTGAGCTTGCGGCCCGACAGGGTCGCGGCGGCCTCGTCAACGGCCTTGTTGTACTGCGCGTGCCACGTGGCGAAAAGGGTCCGGCTAGCCTGTTTCGCGATGGCCTTGAGATCCTCCAGCTCGCTCAAAGTGGCCGCGGGCGGTTTCTCCAGCAGGACGCTCTTGCCGGCGAGCAAGGCGTCCCGGGCGATCTGGTGGCGGACCTGCGGCGGCGTGCAGATGCTCACCGCTTCGAGCTCCGGCAAGCTGCGAAGCATCTCGCGATAATCCTGGAACGTGTACTTCGCCTCGTCCGGCTTCAAACCGCGCTGGCTCGCGACGGCGAGCAATTCGAAATCCGGATTGCCCTTGATCGCCGGCAGGTGTTGGTCCTGGGCGATCTTGCCGAAGCCGATGATGCCGATCTTATGCGCTGTCACGGGCCGCTCCATTGGTCGGAGGCCTAGGGTACGGACGTCTTCTCCGCCGAGCCGCGGAACCCGGTCGCCATCACATACAGTTCCGCTGAATCCGAACGGCTTGCCGACGGCTTGACGTGCTTGACCAC
>NZ_JBFUKD010000556.1:0-2507 GCF_056401005.1 Microvirga sp. P4_G7
CCATGAATGGGTGCGAATGCGCAAGCGATACGCCAGCTGACCGCGCACGACCGCCGCGGCAAGCCGCCGGGCGGTCGCTCAGGCGCGATGAAGGACTAAGCCGAGGCTGTCACCCCAGTACCGATGGGACAAGACACGCCGGTGCCCCCAAGGCCGCAATAGCCGTTCGGGTTTTTGGCGAGATACTGCTGGTGATAATCTTCAGCGAAGTAGAATGGGCCAGCGTCTTGGATCTCTGTCGTGACAGGACCGAATCCGCGCTCCGCCAGCACCTTTCCATAAGACGCCTTGGCGTCTTCCGCTGCCTTCTTCTGCGCCTCGCCGAACACGTATATTCCAGAGCGATATTGGGTACCGACATCGTTCCCCTGGCGCATGCCTTGGGTCGGGTCATGGCTTTCGAAGAACGTCTTCAAGAGTGCCTCATACGAGATCACCTTGGGGTCGAACACCACCAGGACGACTTCGTTATGTCCGGTCAGGCCGCTGCACACTTCCTCATAGGTGGGGTTGGGCGTCACGCCGGCGGCGTAGCCTGCAGCGGTGACGAACACGCCCTCCCCCAGTTCCCAGAACTTGCGCTCGGCGCCCCAGAAACAGCCCAGCCCGAACACCGCCTTCTCCAGACCGGCGGGATACGGCCCTTTGAGGGGCTCGCCGTTGACGAAGTGACGCTCCGCAGTGGGAATGGCGTCGGACCGACCCGGAAGGGCCTCATCGGCCGTGGGAAGGCCGAGACGCTTGCGCAGATTGAACATGAAAGGCTCCTTGGCTCAGGTCCAGATGTAAGCATCCGCAGGCCCGATCGCGAGGGTGGCTCACCGCCCTGTGAGCGTTCAGCGGCTGGCCAGATAGCCGATGGGCTCCACGTGCCTCTGATGCCCAAGCCACAGGAAGAAAACGCCGAGGACGAATCCCACCACCGAGGCCGGCATGCGCATCAATGCGATGAGGATGGGATCCCACAACCACGGAGCAAGCCCCGTCGCGGCCACCTGGGCTTGCGGGATCGCCTGGGACGACAAGGTTTCGACGACTTCGCGGACGGAGGAGAAGGACAGCGCGTTGTTGACGATTGACCGCGTGCCGTCGACCACAAGGCCAATAAACCCGCCAGCGACCAGAACAAGCCCCACCAAACGCGCCAGAAACTTCAACTTATCCTCCCTATATAAAGGGGAACCATAGAGCGCCTGCCTGGAATGACAAGATCAAGCTCGGCCGTTTTCGCCCTACGGCATGAGCATAACGACTTGCTTTTGATGTCCATTTGACGATAGAGGAGCCCTCAGCGAACCCGACTCGGGGCAGGCCCACCCAGGCCCCATGACCCAGCCGGTCGACTATGTCATGAGTTTCGCTCAGTGGAGGGGTGGCCGAGTGGTTGAAGGCGCACGCCTGGAAAGTGTGTATACGGGCAACCGTATCGCGGGTTCGAATCCCGCTCCCTCCGCCACTGTCTAACTTCTTGGTACTGCTAGTTTTCGACGCCCTGCCAGGGCTATAGGGTGCCCGAAATGTTGGTTCTTGCTGGCAATCCGCATTCGTTGGCATTCCGAATTCAAGACTTTAGCGTGATCGCTTCCGAGGCGTAGCCCTATCTCCGGCACCATTCTTCCGGTCATTGTCCAGCTCTTATCTTCCGCGCGGACGATGTGAATTGCCACTGCAATTTGCGTTGCAGGCGTCCCTCACCTTCCAAAAAATCACCCGCGCCAGCTATCGGTCTACCTCCTTCGGGTCAGGCATGACTCCAGCGAAGCTGTTATTCTGGCGGACCGCAGATAGGACGGCATTTTTCCTTTCTTCAGTGCGCAGCCCGACGAAAATCTCCGGATCCGGATGAGCACCATGTTCAAGACGAAGTATCAGACGCCGAAATCCCTCGGCATCCACTATGGCGCC
This sequence comes from Microvirga sp. P4_G7, assembly GCF_056401005.1. Classification (NCBI taxonomy): domain Bacteria; kingdom Pseudomonadati; phylum Pseudomonadota; class Alphaproteobacteria; order Hyphomicrobiales; family Methylobacteriaceae; genus Microvirga; species Microvirga sp. P4_G7. The sequence continues at coordinate 1,906 of NZ_JBFUKD010000556.1, forward strand.
GACAAGGATGGGGAGTACTACATCCTCGGCCTATCGACCCGTCTCGATGTCAACCGCGACGGCCGACAGGACGTCCTCGTGGGATTGACGTCCAAACACCTCCTTCAGGTCGATGCGGCGCCAGTCAAGATTCTCATCAGCAACGGCGATACACTGCTCGATCAGACGGCTAAGTATCTACCCTTCAAACCCTCGGCCCATTTCATTCGCAACATCTACGTCGCTGATTTCAATGGCGACAAACGGGACGATATTTATCTGAATTCCACTGGTCAGGAGGTCCAACCCTTTCCCGGCGAACAGAATCGGCTGTTTCTCTCCAACAGCCACGGGACATTTTCTGACGCGACGAAGACCAGCCTCCCGAAGCGCAAGGATTTCAGCCATAGCGGTGGCGTAGGCGATTTCGACGGCGATGGCGACATCGACATCATTTCCAACAGCTTCGGCACGCCGACATACCAAGGGGGTAGCTACCTGCTGTTCAACGACGGACGCGGAAAGTTCACTGAAGTGGCCTCCTTCACGAACCAGAGAGGGTATTTTCCGGACTCCCTCGGCTGGGGGACCTACTGGATCCATGTAGTCGACATGAATGGCGA
>NZ_JBFUKD010000557.1:0-2505 GCF_056401005.1 Microvirga sp. P4_G7
GCGGTAGGTCGAATACCGGCGAGGGCGGCGAGGAACCCGAACGCTTTCGTCCGCTCGCGGACGGTCGCTCGAAGCGTTCAGCGATCAAGCAGGTGGCGTCGGGCCGCTTCGGCGTCACGACGGAGTATCTCGTCAACGCCGACATGATGCAGATCAAGGTGGCACAAGGCGCCAAGCCCGGCGAAGGCGGCCAGCTTCCAGGCCACAAGGTCGATGCCAAGATCGCCCGCGTGCGCCATTCGACTCCAGGCGTCGGCCTGATCTCTCCGCCGCCGCATCACGAYATCTATTCCATCGARGATCTGGCGCAGCTGATCTWCGATYTGAAGAACGTCAACCCGGCGGCGGACGTCTCCGTCAAGCTTGTTTCGGAAGTCGGCGTCGGCACCGTCGCCGCTGGCGTCGCGAAGGCGCGCGCCGACCACATCACGATCTCTGGCTTCGAGGGCGGCACCGGCGCGTCACCCCTCACGTCTCTCAAACATGCCGGCTCGCCTTGGGAAATCGGCCTTGCCGAAACCCAGCAGACCCTGGTGCTCAACCGGTTGCGCGGACGCGTCTCGATCCAGGCCGATGGCGGTCTGCGCACCGGACGTGACGTGGTGATCGCGGCCCTGCTCGGCGCCGACGAATTCGGGTTCTCGACAGCGCCTTTGATTGCTGCCGGGTGCATCATGATGCGCAAGTGCCACCTCAACACATGTCCCGTCGGGGTCGCGACGCAGGATCCGGTCCTTCGCAAGCGCTTCAAGGGTCTGCCTGAACATGTGATCAACTACTTCTTCTTCGTCGCGGAAGAAGTGCGTGAGCTGCTGGCGTCCATGGGCTTCCGATCGATCGAAGAATTGATCGGTCAATCCGACCTCCTCGACAAGAACGAGGCGATCGATCACTGGAAGGCGAAGGGGCTCGATTTCTCGAAGCTGTTCCACCGTCCAGACGCTGTTCCGGGTGTCGCCATCCGTCATCAGGAGCGACAGGTCCATCCGATTGCCAACGTTCTCGATCGCGGGCTCATCGCGAAGGCATCAGCGGCTTTGGAAAGCGGTGAGGTCGTCACGATCGACGCGCATGTGCGCAGCGCCGATCGTACGGTCGGCGCCATGCTCTCGGGCGAAGTCGCCAAGCGCTACGGTCACGAGGGTCTGCCGGACGACACCATCACGGTGAAGCTGAAGGGCACCGCAGGCCAGAGCTTCGGTGCATGGCTCGCAGCCGGTGTCACGCTTTCACTCGAAGGTGAGGCCAACGATTACGTCGGCAAGGGATTGTCGGGCGGCAAGCTCATCATCTCGCCGTCGCGCGCCTCGCAGGCCGTGCCGGAACACTCGATCGTCGTCGGCAACACGGTGATGTACGGCGCGATCGCGGGCGAGGCCTACTTCCACGGCGTCGCCGGCGAGCGCTTCGCGGTGCGCAACTCGGGCGCCATCGCGGTCGTCGAGGGCACGGGCGATCATGGGTGCGAGTACATGACCGGTGGCCTCGTCGTCGTGCTCGGCCAGACCGGCCGAAACTTCGCCGCGGGCATGTCGGGCGGCATCGCCTATGTCCTCGACGAGGACGGCACATTCGGCAAGCGTTGCAATCTCTCCATGGTCGATCTCGAACCAGTCGAGGAAGAAGAGGATCTGATGCAGCGCCTTCACCATCATGGCGGCGATCTCGAGACCAAGGGACGTATCGACATCCTGGGCAACATGTCCGTCTCGGATGAAGAGCGGCTGATGCAGCTGATCACCAACCACTTCACTTACACGGGTTCGGCGCGCGCCAAGGAGATCCTCGACAATTGGGCGACCTATCGGACGAAGTTCGTCAAGGTGATGCCCGTCGAGTATCGCCGGGCGCTACGCGAAATGGAGCGGGCACGCACGCTTCAGGCGGCGGAGTGAACCGGATGAAGATCTACGGAGACATGAAGTCCGGCAATTGCCTGAAAGTGAAGTACACGGCGGACCATTTGCGGCTCCCGTACGAATGGGAGCCGGTCGACATCATGAAGGGCGAGAGCAGGACCGACGCCTTCCTCGCCAAGAATCCGATGGGGCAGGTTCCGCTCGTGGAACTTGCGGACGGGCGCTGCATCGCGCAGTCGAACGCAATCATCCGCTACCTCGCAGATGGCTCGTCGCTCTTGCCGCGGGATGCGTATGCGCAAGCGAAGGTCGACGAGCTTCTGTTCTGGGAGCAATACAGCCACGAACCCTATGTCGCGGTGTGCCGCTTCCACATGCTCTATCTCGGTAAAAGCGCCGATGAGCGAGACGCGATGCGCGTCGAGCGTGGCGAGGCCGCTCTCGACGTGATGGAGCGCATGCTCGACGGGCGCGCGTGGTTTGTCGGCAATGCCATGACGGTCGCCGACATTGCGCTTCTCGCCTACACGCGCGTCGCTCACGAGGGCGGATTCGATCTCGCTTCGCGCCCCAACGTCCGGTCATGGATCGAACGCTGCGACGCAGACCTCCACCTTTCATCCGTTCATTGAGATCTACCGTAGGG
>NZ_JBFUKD010000558.1:0-2502 GCF_056401005.1 Microvirga sp. P4_G7
GGACAAGCCGGTGCTGCCTGCGCTAGCGCGTCCTGTGCCGGCATGAACGCCGAAGCAAGCATGGCGCCCGCTGCCAGTCCTAAAATCCGTTTCATCTTTTTCTCCCTCTGTTGACGAGTTCTCCGGCACCCGCAAACCGACCGGAAATCCGGCTAACCGACGTGACGCGAAGTCGCTGGCTCTTCCCCGATCAAGCCGCGCGGCTTGAACAGGAGGGTCAGGACGAGAACGAGACCGATGAGGATCGTCTGCACGGCGCCGCCTTGCGTCTGATAGGCGGCAGGGACGATCTTCGAGATGAGGGTGCCGCTGGCGCTCCAGAGGCCCCACACGATCAGTGTGCCGAGGAGCGCGCCCTTGTTGTTGCCGCTGCCTCCGACGATCAGCATCGTCCAGATCTGGAAGGTGATGATCGGGACGAAATCGAACGGGCTGACGAACCCGATGAATCCCACATACAGCGCGCCGGCAAGGCCCATCACCGTCGACCCCAGAACGAAAGCCTGCAGACGGAGCAAGCTCGCATTCTTACCGAGCGCGATGGCGGCTCCTTCGTCTTCCCGGATCGCCTTCAGCGCCCGTCCCCAAGGTGAGCGAACGATGCGCTCCAAGGCCCAATAGGTCAAAAGGCAAAAGCCGAGAGAGAGGCACAGATAGAACAAGTTGTATGTCAACGACGATTCGAAGACGCCACTCAGCGGTCGTGGAATCGACGTGAGACCGAGCGTGCCTCCGGTGAGGCTCTCCCAGTTCAACGCGATCAGCTGGATAGTGACGGCGATGCCGAACGTCGCGATCGCGAGATAGTCACCGCGCAACTTCATGGTCGCCAAGCCGACGAGCGCGGCCGCAAGAGCCGACGCGAGAAGCGCGCCGATGACACCGACGATCCACGGGAGGCCGAGATTGCCGATCAATTCGGGGCGGGCAGGGGAGGTCAGAATGGCGAAGGCGTAACCGCCGATCGCATAGAAGCCGACGACACCGGCGTTGAAGACACCGGTTGAACCCCATTGCAAATTGAGGCCGAGCGTCAGGATGCCGAGAACCGAGACGACGATGAGAAAGAAGACGAGATACGAGATCATGCCCATCGCGGATTACCTGTTCTGCTTTGTTCCGAGGAGACCTTGCGGGCGGAAGTACAAGACGAGAATGAGGATCATGAACGGCACTGCGGCCTTGAAGCTCGCGGGGATGACAAGCACCGACAGGTTCTCGGCAAGACCGACGAGAAGGCCGCCGAGCACGGCGCCGAACAAGCTGCCCGATCCTCCCAGAATGGCGGCGGTAAGGATGGCCAGCAGCAGATTGAAACCCATCTCCGGTCGAAGCTGCACCGTCAGTCCGGCGAAAATTCCGGCCATCGCCGCGAGCATGCCGCTGACCACCCATGTCCAGCGGATCACCGTGTCGATCTTGACGCCGCAGACGCGTGCCAACGCGGGGCTTTCCGCCATCGCCCGCATCGACATGCCGAGGCGGGTGTATTTCAGAAGAAGGTGCAGCCCGACGACGAGAACGAGGGTGAGCGCGAGGACGAAGATCTGATCCGGAAGCATGCGAATGCCCGGCAGGATCTCGAGAGCGATCTGCAGTTCAGACGTATAATACTGCGCCTCCGGCCCCCAGATCAAAAGCACGAGATTGCGCAGGATGAGCGCGACGCCGAAGCTGGCGAACACCATGGTGAGGCTGTTGGCGTTGTGAGAGCGCAGACGACGAAACACCAGTCGGTCCACGATGATCGCGAGTGCGCCGGTGGCGAGCCCTGCGATGACGACCGCGAGCAGGAGCGACCAACCGAAGGAGAACGGACCGAGCGGGACGCCGGACGTGGCGAAACTGGTGAATGTGAGGGCGAGATACGCGCCCCAAGTCAGCAGTTCGGAATGGGAAAAGTTCGCGAATTTGAGGATCTGCGAACTAAGCGAAACGCCAATGGCCCCAAGGGCGAGAATGCCGCCCGTGAGAAAGCCGTCTGCGATGGCTTGACCGATCATCGTCAGTGCCTCCTTCCACCGAGAAACGCTTCACCCACCGCCGGATCGTTCAGGAGGTCCGCCGCCGAGGCCGACATTCGATTGCGACCCTCCGTAAGCACGTAGCCGCGATCGGAGATGCGGAGCGCAGCTTTCGCGTTCTGCTCGACCATGAGGATGGCGACGCCTGATCTCGCGAGGGCGCGCAGATCGTCGAAGACCTCTTTTACGATTTTCGGCGAGAGGCCAGCCGTGGGTTCGTCCAGCATGAGAACCTGGGGGTCGGTCATCAGCGCGCGAGCGACCGCAAGCATCTGGCGCTGACCGCCCGAGAGTACCCCGCCGAGGGACGACCGCCGTTGCGCAAGAAGCGGAAACTGGTCGTATGTGCGCGCGAGTCTTGATTTCAAAACTGCGCTCGCAAGCGTGTGCCCACCCATCACGAGATTTTCATGGACGCTCAATCCGGTGAAGACGTTGCCCGTCTGCGGCACGAAACCAAGGCCGAGCTGGATCATTT
>NZ_JBFUKD010000559.1:0-2497 GCF_056401005.1 Microvirga sp. P4_G7
CCATCGGCGAGCACAAGGCGCCCAAGGGTCGCAATCGCGAGGGGCAGTATTTCCGCTTCTGCCTCGATCATGTGCGCGCCTACAATGCAACCTACAATTACTTCGACGGGATGTCCGATTCCGCCTTGGCGGCGTACCAAAAGGACGCACTGACCGGACATCGCCCGACTCGCGTGATGGGCGTCAACTCATCGGCGAAACCGGAATCGGCTACGGAGCAAACCAAGGATTGGGCCTATTTCGATCCGTTGGGTGTCCTCAATGGCGAGGATTTCCGCCGCGCCCGGGGACGCAAGGCGCCGACCGAGCCGAAGAAGCCCCGCTACACCGGCGCGGCACGCCGTGCACTCGATGTGCTCGGGCTTGACGATTCTGCGGACGGACCGGCCATCAAAGCCCAGTACAAAGCTCTGGTGAAACGCTTCCATCCCGATGCCAATGGCGGCGACCGATCCTACGAGGCTCGTCTGCGCGACATCATCAAAGCGCACGACACGCTGAAAAGCGCGGGATTGTGCTAACTGATAAGCCGGCAAAATACACAAGCTAAGGAATTTGCACCTCACGGGCTTGGTCTGTAAAAGCCCTGAAGCGCGTGATTTGACAGTTCGAGACAAGACCGAGAGGCCCCCATGCAGGCAGCAGCCCCCGAGACAGCGACCCTTCTGCCGGATATGAAAGTGTCCGTGCGACAGGTTTTCGGCATCGACTCTGACCTCGAGGTGCCGGCCTTCTCGCAAGCCGAAGAGCATGTGCCGGACCTCGATCCCGACTACCTCTTCGATCGCGAGACGACACTCGCCATCTTGGCCGGCTTTGCCCGCAATCGCCGCGTGATGATCACCGGCTATCACGGCACCGGAAAATCGACCCATATCGAGCAAGTCGCAGCGCGCCTCAACTGGCCCTGCGTCCGCGTCAATCTCGACAGTCACGTGTCGCGTATCGATCTCGTCGGCAAGGATGCGATCGTTCTGCAAGAGGGCAAGCAAGTCACGGCCTTCCAGGACGGCATTCTGCCGTGGGCGCTGCAGAACAACGTGGCGCTCGTCTTCGACGAATACGATGCCGGCCGGCCTGACGTGATGTTCGTGATCCAGCGCGTTCTCGAGCAGTCCGGCAAGCTGACGTTGCTCGACCAGAAGCGCGTGATCAAGCCGCATCCGGCGTTCCGCCTTTTCGCGACGGCCAATACGGTCGGCCTCGGCGACACATCGGGCCTCTATCACGGCACGCAGCAGATCAACCAGGGCCAGATGGATCGCTGGTCGATCGTCACGACGCTCAACTACCTCCCGCACGACAAGGAAGTGGACATCGTCCTCTCCAAGGCGAAGCATTATCAGGAGGACGAGCAGGGACGCGACATCGTCAACAAGATGGTGCGCGTCGCCGATCTGACGCGCAGTGCGTTCATGAATGGCGACCTGTCGACGGTCATGAGCCCGCGTACGGTGATCACTTGGGCAGAGAACGCCGAAATCTTCGGCGAGACCGGCTTTGCGTTCCGTGTCACGTTCCTCAACAAGTGCGATGAACTGGAGCGCGCGCTCGTCGCGGAGTTCTACCAACGCTGCTTCGGCAAGGATCTGCCGGAGAGTTCCGTGAATATCGCCCTGAGTTGAGCGGCTGCGATCAGGCATCCTCGTCCTGAGGAATAAAACGTCTCGAAGGATCAGGATGCCGGGTCCAGAAATCTCTGGAGACGCCTTCGTTCTTCGAGACGGCCGATGGCCTCTTCAGGACGAGGGCTTACCGAAAACGACAGGCAACCATGTCCCTCTCGAACCGCAAACCGGGCGAAAAGAAGGAAGCTCCGGCCGAACCGCTGAAGCGTTCGATCGCCGGCTGCATGAAGGCTATCGCGCGCAAGCAGGATCTCGAGGTCACATTCGCGTCCGATCGGCCGGCACTTCTCGGCGACAAAGCGCGCCTTCCCGAGCCGCCGCGCAAGCTCACGGCGCACGATGTCGCCATCCTCCGCGGCCAAGCCGATTCGATGGCTTTGCGCCTCGCCTGCCACGACACCACGTTGCACCGGCGTCTGGCGCCTGAAGGACAGGCCGCGCGCGCCGTATTCGATGCGGTCGAGCAGGCGCGTGTGGAATCGATCGGGTCGCGGCGCATGAAAGGTGTCGCCTCCAACATCACCGCAATGCTGGACGACCGCTATCATCGCGGTGGAAAATACGAGGAAATCACCGACCGCGCCGACGCACCTTTGGAAGATGCGGTTGCCCTGATGGTGCGTGAACGTCTCACGGGCGAGAAACCTCCGGCTGCGGCGGCGAAGATCGTCGACCTGTGGCGCGACTTCGTCGAGGACCGCGCGGGTGCGGATCTCGATGGATTGCTCAAGCGGATGGAGAACCAGCGCGATTTCGCCCGCGGCGTGCGCGAATTGCTGTCCTCCCTCGACATGGCCGACGAGAATTCCTCCGAGGCCGATGACGAGGATAACGACGAAGAGGGCGAATCCGAACAGGACCAGCAGGAA
>NZ_JBFUKD010000560.1:0-2483 GCF_056401005.1 Microvirga sp. P4_G7
GGTCTGCCTCGCAGCGACGTGTTGCCTAGAGATCACGTCAATGTCTTGCGGCAGGGTCTGGTTTCCCATCGAGGCACGTGCCGAAGCCGCCGCCGGTCCCAGGCTATGGCTTACGTCGACGCGACCGAGGATCTCTTCAAGGGTTATGTTCTGCCAGGTGAAAAAGTGGCTGACGATTGTTGCCGAAGGTGATGCTTGAACGAGCGCCGTTGTGCTAACATTGCTGCTTCGCTAAACAGATCCTGACGTGGCAAATATTTCTTGTTGATCTGTGGATTGCGGGTACAGGCGCTCCTGGGATGGAGCCGAAAAATCGTGAAACGAATACCAACAAAACGAATGCGGTATCGTTAAGACCAAGGTAAGTGCCAAAGCACAAGGCTTCAACTCAAGGACAATGCAGTGCGGCCCTTTGGCGAACGATGGCGAGCCCCTTACGCCTGCGATCCGTCTTCGAGCCGGGGGCGGCTTTATCCGGAGGCGGTCTCGCCGACCCGGAGTGAGTTCCAGCGGGATCGGGACCGGATCATCCATTCCTCGGCCTTCAGACGCCTGAAGCATAAAACCCAGGTCTTCGTCTATCATGAGGGCGACCACTTCCGGACGAGGCTGACCCATACCATCGAGGTGAGCCAGATCGCCCGGGCGCTTGCCCGCTCCTTCGGCCTTGACGAAGATCTGGCCGAGGCGCTCGCGCTCTCCCACGACCTTGGCCATACGCCCTTCGGGCACACCGGCGAGGATACGCTCGACGCCTGTATGGCTGCGTTCGGCGGGTTCGATCACAACGCCCAGGCGCTGCGCATCGTGACCCGGTTGGAGGGTCGCTACGCAGCTTATGACGGGCTCAACCTGACGTGGGAGACGCTCGAGGGATTGGTCAAGCACAATGGCCCGCTTCTCGACGCGGCGGGGAAGCCGACCGGCGGGTTCGCAGAGCGAGGCGTGCCGCTCGCGATCCTCGAATACAATGCGCTGCAGGATCTCCGGCTGGGCACCTTCGCCAGCGGCGAGGCGCAGGCGGCCGCCATTGCCGACGATATCGCCTACGATGCCCACGACATAGACGATGGCCTGCGGGCGGGCCTCTTCGCCATCGAGGATCTGCGAACCGTCCCGTTTCTGGAAGAAATTCTCTCAGAGATCGATGGCCAGTACCCTGCGCTCGACCATTCACGCCGAATCCACGAGCTGACGCGCCGGCTCATTACCCGCTTCGTTGAGGACGTCGTTGCCGAAACCGAGCGCCGGTTGGCCGATCTGTCGCCGCAAAGCGCCGACGACATCCGAAACGCCAAAGAAACGCAGGTCCGCTTCTCGCCGGCCATGCAGAAGGCGGAGGCATCGGTGAAGCGTTTTCTCTATGAGCACATGTACCGCCATCCCAAGGTGATGGCCGTCCGGCGGCAGGCGGATCAGGTCCTCGGCGATCTTTTCGGACGGTTCATGGCCGAGCCCGCCACCATGCCCGACGAGTGGCGGGCCGACCTCGATGTCGCCGACCGGCCACGGCTCGCCCGACGGATTGCCGATTACATCGCCGGCATGACCGACCGATACGCGGTTTTGGAGCATCAGCGGCTGTTTGAGACGACCCCCGACTTGCGTTAGCCGGCCAAGCCGCTACAGCGTGATCGACAAACTGAACCGGCATTGCAGCTCCGCCCATTGCGGATCCCTTGGCCGGGATCGACGAGCCTTGTCTGGAAAGAAACATGAATATCTTCGGGTTGTTTGAGAAGCGTGTCGCCGAGGCCCTTGGGCGGCTGGCAGAGGCCGGGGCCATCCCTCAAGGGCTCACCGTCGACCGCGTGGTGGTGGAGCCTCCGCGCGACGCCTCTCACGGCGATCTCGCCACCAACGCGGCGATGGTTCTGGCGAAGGAAGCACGGATGAATCCGCGCGCCTTGGCGGATCTGCTCGTCGGCGATCTGAAGACAGACCCGCGTGTCACGAGCGTGGAGGTGGCCGGGCCTGGGTTCATCAACATCAAGCTCGCATCGCAAGTCCTCCACGACGTGCTGCGCGCGGCGACGATCGATGCGCAGGCGTTCGGCCGCAGCAACCGCGGCGGTGGCGAGCCCGTGAACGTGGAATATGTTTCTGCGAACCCCACCGGGCCCCTCCACGTAGGGCACGGGCGCGGCGCGGTGTTCGGCGACGCGCTCTCGGCGCTTCTCGCCTTCGCCGGCTACAAGGTCGCCCGCGAATACTACATCAACGATGCGGGTGCGCAGGTCGATGTCCTCGCCCGGTCGGCCTTCCTTCGCTACAAGGAAGCGCTCGGCCACGATGTGGGAGCGATCCCCGAGGGGCTATACCCGGGAGATTATCTGAAGCCCGTGGGCGAGCTGCTGGTCCGCGAGCATGGTCCGGCCCTTGTCGACAAGCCAGAAATCGAATGGCTGCCCATCGTCAGGGAGACGGCGATCGCGGCCATGTTGGACATGATCCGCGACGATCTCGCCGCCCTCAATATTCGT
>NZ_JBFUKD010000561.1:0-2477 GCF_056401005.1 Microvirga sp. P4_G7
ACTCTGACCTGGACATTTCCAACCATATCGGCGTCGCGATCCTGATAGGCCGGACCAGGAATGAACGCGCAATGCGGATCGACTTGAGCGCGCACCAATCCGGGAACCGCGAGAAAATCGATCGGCGAACCGTCTTCGGTAAAGAACGACACTCCAATTGCGGCAAAGTCCTGGGTGAAGCGGGATTCCTCCTCGGCATGCCATGCCATTTGAAAGCTGAACTCGCACCATACATCTGGTGAGAGCTCATCGAAGTTCAACGTGACGCGCGACCACCGGTTCTTCGCCGAAATGACGTGCTGCCCCTCGCTCGATCCAGCCGCGGCGTCGCCAGCATGATGGATGGAGGACGGCACATTCTGTCGAACGCCTGGCATCAGGGCTTTGAACTCCGAGAACGTCGAGCTCCGGCACGAGGAGCCGTCTTTCGCCCGGCCTCGCTTCGGATGGRGATAACGAAAGCCGCAGGGCTGCCGTTTCCTTCAACCACCACATCCCCAGGCAAGCAATCGAAATTACCGTCGTTGGATCAGCTCGAAGGGCGAGGGGAGGACACGCTTGCCAGATCAGACCGCGAGTCACTCCTGCCCAGACTCTAACAACCTATCCGGCGTATGTGTASCCGATATAGCGTTTGGCTTCGATGGGATCATGGCCGAGTTTGCTGCGCAGCTTTTTGCGCAGCTTGCTGACGTGACCTTCGATGACGCTCTCTTCGACGTCGTTGGAATAGATGCCGTAGATGGCGTTGAAGATCTGGGTCTTGGTCATGCGCCGGCCGCGGTTGCGCACGAGATATTCGAGAATGTGCCGTTCCCGGCGCGGCAGGGTGAGACTGGCTCCGTCGATCTCGGGATCGCGTCCGTCGAAATAGACTTTGAGACGGTTGGTCGGCTCCTTGGCCTGGGTGACGTTCATGCGTCGCCAGATGGCTTCGGAGCGCGCCAGGATCTCGCGCACATGGACGGGCTTGCGCACGACGTCGTCGATGCTGGCGGACAGCAATTCGAGGGTCTGCTCGAGAGAGCGTGTCTCGCTCAAGGCGATGATGGGTGCGCGCGAATGGCGGCGGATGGTTTCGGCGCAAGGGATGCGTTCGGCGAACTCGCCGAGCAGGAACCCCTGGACGGCGTCGAGATCGGTGCTCGACGCGCTCAGCAGCCAATCTGGGAATTCTTCGGAGAAGACACCGAGCGAGGATACGCCYTCGCGATTGAAACTCGCAACATAACCGGCAGTCACGATCTGCCGTTCGTCAACGACGACATACATGGTTCAAGGCCCCCCAGCCTCCATAAACCGAACCGTCCAAAACGGGTGTGCGCACTCGCGTCGAGAAAGCAATTTCGTCGTCGATGAAATGCCGTTTCTCGATGCCGTTTTGCTCACGCGTGTCCGAATCAGAGAGTAAATACAATTTGTCGGTCAAGTGACCTTTGGTCAATGACAAACATAGGACTTAAGACTCTTGAAGCGTACTTCGTGGTCGGTGTTGCCGAGACGCAATAGGTGCCTGCGCGAGACAAGGCCGCTCCCCGCGGGAACATGCAATTTCTATGACGAAATCACTATATTCACACGCTCTGATTCAGCGGCTGGGTTCACGCCGTCTGGACGGCTCGAGGCACGCGAAGGGCGGGTTCACAAAATGACGATGTTTGTCTGTTATGTCAGACAAATTAACCGTTTATACAGATACATTCCGGTATCCCTTGATCACGAGCACCTTCTTTCCCGTGCGGAGACGACCGATGCGCCTGATCAACAACCTGCGGCTTGTGACCAAGCTCGCAATTCCTGTGACGATTTTCATCGCGATTACAATCGGCCTGGTCGCGTTGGCGATCACCAAGCTCGATGCCATGGCGCGAGACACCGAAGAGCTGGTCACCATCGACGCTGCGCGTTTGACCGCGGTCCGGTCCATCAACGCGGCGGTGAACGAGGCGACCATTCAAGAAAAGAACATGATCGTCGACAAGGACATCGAAGTCCGTAAGACCTATGCGAAGCGGTACGAGGAATACAAGCAGATCGTCATCAAGCAGCTCGACGATCTTATCGCATTGTCGACGACCCAGGCTCACCGCTCGGTGTACGAGGAAGTCAAAACAACCGTCATGTCCTATTTCGACCTCATGGACAAAAGCGTCGCCCACGGCATCAAGGGGTATGAAGACGACGCAGCGATGAGCATCTCCAACGGTCTGGGGCGTGAAGCACGCGTCAAGGTTCGCGATATGCTGGCCRATCGCGCCAAAGCCGCCGAGAAGGTTCTCGAGCGCTCCAAGGACGAAGCGGCGGAACTCGCGTCGCAGACGTCGCTTCAATTGATGGTGGCTGCGATCGTCGGTCTTGTGACGGCGGTGGGTCTGATCGGTGCGATCTCGATCTTCGGCATCACCCGCCCGCTCAGCCGCATGACCGACGCCATGTCGCGCCTGGCCAACGGCGATCTCAACGTCGATGTGGACGGC
>NZ_JBFUKD010000562.1:0-2471 GCF_056401005.1 Microvirga sp. P4_G7
CTATTATGTGGCTCCTGATCAACCCGGCAGCGTCGCAATCGGGTTCACCTTCCTGAACCACGCCTTCTGGGGCGGTGGAACGAATTACCAGCTCAAACGGCTCATGCTCGGGCATGCCTTCGAGACATTTCGGCAGGTGTGGTTTCACATCGCTCCAACCAACATCAGATCGCAGAAGGCGACGGCCAAACTCGGCGCCGAACACGTCTACGATGCGACACTGGACCTGGCGGGAGTCTCAGCACCTTGGATGTGCTTTCGCTTGAGTAGAGATGCCTGGAACCGAGTGATCGAACACAAGGAGATGCGGGATTGAAGTGAGTGGGAGTAGCCGTTTGCCTCTCGTTCGAGCTTCGGCCAACGTTTGGCAGAGGCTGCGTCGATCCCAGCCACCTAGTCGGCTACCCCTTCGCGACCTTCCATCGTCATCAAGGTTGCAGTGAGAAGGGCAACGAGCCTTTCTTCTCCGGCAGTTTCCAAAAAGACTTCCGCTTGCGCCAAGGTCAATGTCCGGCCGGCCTTGACGACGCGCCCTCTCGCCACAATGCGCTCTCCGGCCGCGGGGGCGACAAGATTTATCTTGAACTCTGTGGTCAACACGCCGGCACCGGGGGGCATGAGGCTGAGCGCGGCATAGCCGGCGGCAGTGTCTGCAATGGCCGCCACGGCGCCCGCGTGCACGAGGCCATGCTGTTGGGAGATGCAAGGCCTCGCCACCAGCGCAATATCAACCGTTCCCGGCGAGACTTGCAGAATTGATGCACCTAGGGTGCTCATCAGCCCTTGCTTGTCGAAGCTTGCCTGGATGCGGGCTTTGAAGGCTGGGTCCTTCGGTGTGGGTATGCTCACGGGTTTCTGCCCTCATCGCGAACTGCCAACCAACCGTAAGCCAACTTTTCGCAATCGGACAATCTTGCTCGCTCGGCTCAGCGACTTCGAGCCGAACGCTCGTAAGCCTCCTGCTGGGTCTTGCGCTAGGCTGTCCTGAAAGCCGCAACCGGCTGAAACGTCGCCCCCCGTCACCGACTACCCCGTTTTTTCCTCGCGAGGGGCGCTTAGAGGGATAGGGAGGGCGCGGGAGCCTCGCTATCGTTGTGTAGATCCCGATGGTCTCGTGCGGCCTCATTGCGCCGACGCCCTGAGACCGCACAAGGGCCGCATGGAGGAATCAAGCATGCCCACCACCAAGCCGTTGCTTCGCGGGCAGCCCGTCGTAAAGGGGTTCTTCGAGAAGCGGACCAACAGCGTCCAGTATGTCGTCTCCGACCCGCAAACGAAACGCGCTGCCATCATCGATCCCGTTTTGGATTTCGACCCGAAATCGGGCGCCACCGCAACCACGTCGGCCGACGAATTGCTGGACTATGTGGAGCGCGAAGGACTCACGTTGGAGTGGATCCTCGATACGCATCCGCATGCCGATCACTTCTCGGCCGCAGGATATCTCAAGGACAGAACCGGCGCGCCAACGGCCATCGGCGAAAAGGTGGTCGAGGTACAGAAGCTCTGGAAAGGACTCTATGATCTGCGCGAGACGTTCCTCACCGATGGCTCGCAGTGGGATCGCCTCTTTGCCGATAACGAGCGCTTCACCATCGGCAATATGGACGTGGAAGTCATGTTCACGCCGGGCCATACGCTCGCCTCGATCGTCTACGCCGTCGGCGATGCGGCGTTTATCCACGACACATTGTTCATGCCCGATGGCGGCACGGCGCGCGCGGACTTTCCGGGCGGTTCGGCGCATGCGTTGTGGAACAGCATTCAACGCATCATGGCGCTCCCCGACAACACGCGCCTGTTCACGGGACATGATTACATGCCGGGTGGCCGCGAACCAAAATGGGAGAGCACGGTTGCCGACCAGCGGCGGGAGAACAAGCACCTCGTCGCCGCAAAGACGCAGGACGATTTTGTGTCTCTTCGCGAGGCCAGAGACCGCGAATTGCCAATGCCGAAGCTCATCCTGCATGCGTTGCAAGTAAATATCCGGGGCGGGCGCTTGCCTGAGCCAGACGACAACGGAAAGTGCTATCTGAAGATACCGCTCAACACGCTCAACACCGCACCTTGGGGTGACTGACGCAAGCCGCCTGACGAGCTGTGGTGTGAGTTGTGCGTCGATCTCTTGCGTGCAGACCAGCGCTTCGACACGCGCCCATCATCCGCCGGCGGCGTGGGAGGGCGTCGAGTAGCTTGCGAGGGCAGCGGCGGCCGGTGCTGTGGCCGGATTCGTTCCGCGACTTTCTTCGACACGCACGCGGGCGACCCACAAGACAACGGAGAAGAAGACCAAGGACGTGAGGATGTAGGTGAAGAGAGCGCCTTTATACTCGGGCCAATAGACGAACACGCCTACGATCGCCGTGAAACCTGCGAGCAGGGACAGAACGAGGATCAGGAAGAAGGTGATCGTCCGGCTCGACCGCGTCCACGTGAAATCGAATAAGAGGATGACGGAAACGGCGAAG
>NZ_JBFUKD010000563.1:0-2468 GCF_056401005.1 Microvirga sp. P4_G7
GTTCGCGGTCATCCTCCAGGTCACACCGGTCGTGGCGATTTCGCCGCTCTGTTCGCGGTCATCCTCCAGGTCACACCGGTCGTGGCGATTTCGCCGCTCTTTTTGATCTACATGCCGCAGGAGGTCGCCGTTCTCGCCTGCGCCTGGATCGTCGCGTTCTTTCCGATCCTGTCGAACACCATGCTCGGGCTGCAATCGGTCGACCGCAATCTGATCGAATTGTTCAAACTCTATGATCCCGCACCCCCTTCCGGGCGGATCCCGTTGATGCGGCGCTTGTCGTCGCGTCTTCGCGCGCTCTGGTATCTGCGCTTCCCGGCCGCTCTCCCCGCCTTCCTGGCAGGGCTCAAGATCGCGGGCGGTCTCGCCCTCATCGGGGCGGTCGTCGCCGAAATGGCGGCTGGCTCGGCCGGGATCAGCTCAGGGCTCGCCTATCGCATCATCGAGAGCCAATACCGGCTGAACATTCCCCGCCTGTTTGCCGCCCTCGTCCTCCTCGCCCTCGCCGGCGTCGCCATTTACCTCGTCACATCGCTCCTGGCGCGCTGGCTTTTGCGCCATTGGCACGAGAGCGCATTGGAGACGGAAAACTGACCCGTCGCGCGATTGGCCTGTGGACGGACGTCCGATTGTCATCGAACCGTCATGACCCATCTTCATGGTTGGCTGACGGATTGCGTCCCCTTTTGACAGGTGCACGAATGAAACATCCTGGCGTGAAAAGCGTAGGCTGGGCTCTCGTTCAAGCCTCCCGCCTCCATCGGAGCCGGATGGGGGACAAGCTGGCGAAACTCGACCTCTTCGCCGGGCAGGAGCAGGTGCTCCAAGCCCTTGCCAGCGAAGGACGCATGACCATGGGAGAGCTCGCCGGCATCCTCCGGGTGCGTCCCCCGACCGCCTCCAAGACCGTCTCCCGCCTTGCCGCGATGAAGCTCGTCGAGCGCCACACCGAACCGGGCGATGCCCGGGTCGTGAGGGTCAAATTGACGAAGGAAGGCAAGAAGAAAGCCGCCGCGATCGACGAATTGTGGAACGAGGTCGAGGAGGAGATCCTCGAAGGCTTCGATTCGAAGGACCGCAAACGGTTGCGCAAGCTCCTGCGCAAGGGCGCCAAGAACCTCGCCAAACTGACCGGGGCCGATCTCGACGGCTTCGACAGTCCGGAGGACGAGCTCGACGATTTGGACAGCGATTCGGACGATGCCACGACGGTAATCGCCGCCTGAGGGCCGATAGGGGCCTATCGCCTCCCGCGTTGTTCTCCTCTATCGTGGCCTGATGCAGCGACCGGCCACGAACTCCCACGCGTCCGTCCACGACGACGCCATCGGCACGCTTTCGGGCATCGGACCGGTCACGCAGCGGCGCTTGACCGACGTCGGCGTCCACGCAGTCAGCGAACTTCGCCGCCTGGGCGCCGTCGAGGCCTATCGCCGTCTGAAATTCGCCTTTCCCCGCAACGTCTCGCTGAATGCCCTCTACGCACTCGAAGCCGCGCTGCGCGGCTGCCATTGGCTCGATCTGCCATCCGATGTGAAGGACGCGCTCCAACGCGCGGCATCCGACATCGATCTTGCCCATCGCCGCGGTGGCTCGATACGCTGCGCGCTCTGACGAATCTCCGATAACGACCCGACTTAGGAAACGAGCGATGTCCAAACCCGATGTGCTGATGACCGCGCCCATGCTGCCGATCGTCATGGAAAGGCTCGACGCCGCGTTTACCATCCATCGCTTGTGGGAGGCCAAGGACCGCGACGCATTCCTGCGCGACGTGGGTTCACGCATTCGCGGAATTGCCACGAGCACGGGACACGGGCGAACGGATGCGGCGTTGATCGGCCGGCTGCCGCAATTGGAAATCATCGCGAGCTTCGGCGTCGGCTACGACAACGTCGATGCAGCGGAAGCAGCCCGGCGAGGCATCATCGTCACCAACACGCCGGACGTTCTCAACGACGAGGTCGCCGATCTCACCATTGGCCTCCTGATCGCGACCGTTCGCCAAATCCCTCAGGCCGATCGCTATCTGCGCGCCGGCAAATGGTTGGAGCGGCCATTTCCTCTCTCACCGACTTTGCGCGGCAAGACCGTCGGCATCGTGGGACTCGGTCGCATCGGAAAAGCGATCGCCAAGCGCCTCGAAGGCTTCGATCTCGCGATCGCATATCACGGACGTACGCAGCAGAGCGACGTCGCCTATCCCTATCATGCGAGCGTCGCGGGGCTCGCGGAAGCAGTCGATATTCTCGTGGTCATCACACCCGGCGGCGCCGGCACGAAGCACCTCATCAATGCCGAAATCCTCAAAGCTCTCGGTCCGAAAGGCATTCTGATCAACGTCGCGCGCGGCAGCGTCGTCGACGAGAAGGCGCTCATCGAGGCGCTACGGTCGGGCACGATTCTCTCCGCCGGTCTCGACGTGTTCGAGGACGAACCACGCGTGCCACAGGACCTCATCGACATGG
>NZ_JBFUKD010000564.1:0-2468 GCF_056401005.1 Microvirga sp. P4_G7
CCCGGCACATCGGGCCTGAGGAAGAAGGTGACCGTCTTCCAGCAGCCTGGCTATGTGGAGAATTTCTTACAGGCGATCTTCGATTCCGTTGAAAATCGGGACGGCGCTCTCCTCGTCGTCGGCGGAGACGGACGGTTCTTCAATCGGGAGGTCGTGCAGATCGTCCTTAAGATGGCAGCAGCCAATGGCTTCGGTCGCGTTCTCGTGGGCCAGGGTGGCCTTCTATCGACGCCCGCCGTCTCTTGCCTCATCCGCAAGTACCAGGCCGTCGGCGGCGTCGTTCTTTCCGCCAGCCACAACCCGGGCGGGCCCCACGGCGATTTCGGGATCAAATTCAACGTGTCCCATGGGGGACCCGCTCCTGAGAGCTTTACGGATGCGGTTTTCAAGCGAACCCAGACGATAACGGACTACGCCGTCGAGGATGCTGCCGATATCGATCTCAACAGACTGGGCAAGGTCCGGCTCGGCTCGATGGAGATCGAGGTTATCGATCCGGTCGCCGATTATATGGAATTGATGGAGCAGCTCATCGATTTTACGAAGATCGCCGCTCTCTTCAAATCGGGCTTCCGCATGAAGTTCGACGCACTGAGCGCGATCACAGGGCCTTATGCCAAGGCCATTCTAGAAGGGCGCCTCGGTGCGCCGGCCGGGACCGTGATGAATGGCGAGCCAATGCCGGATTTCGGCGGTCATCATCCCGATCCCAACCCCGTTCACGCTCATGAGTTGATGGCCGTCATGGAGGGGCCGGACGCCCCTGATTTCGGCGCCGCGTCCGATGGCGACGGTGACCGCAACATGATCGTTGCTCCGGGCCTCTTCGTGACCCCGAGCGACAGCCTCGCTCTCCTGACCGCACACGCCCACCTCGCTCYCGGCTATGCAAACGGATTGGCCGGCGTCGCCCGATCCATGCCCACGAGCCGCGCCCCTGACCGGGTTGCTGCAAAACTGGGAATTCGCTCCTTCGAAACGCCCACTGGATGGAAATTCTTCGCAAATCTCCTCGATGCGGGCCTCGTGACCCTCTGCGGTGAAGAGAGCGCGGGCACCGGCTCTAACCATATCCGCGAAAAGGACGGCGTGTGGGCCGTGCTGCTTTGGCTGAACATCCTGGCAGAGCTCAAGAAACCGGCCGATCAGGTGGTGAAGGACCACTGGGCTGCCTATGGGCGGGACTACTACGCGCGACACGATTACGAGGAAATCGAAACGGCGCGCGCGGATGCCCTGATGACCCATTTGCGGAGTTCCCTCCAGACCCTCCCCGGCCGGCGTTTCGGCGATCTCACGGTCGTGAGTGCCGATGATTTTTCCTACACAGACCCGGTCGATGGTTCCGTCACCCCCAACCAAGGCATCAGGATCCTCTTCGCGGAGGACGCAAGGGCGGTCTTCCGCCTGTCGGGAACCGGGACGTCCGGCGCGACGCTGCGGGTCTACCTCGAGAAATTCGAAAAGGATTCAAAGCGGCACAACCTGCCTCGGGAGGAAATCCTCGCTGCGGTGACCCGCGCCGCCGAGGCGATCGGCGACATCGCGACGCTGACTGGGCGAAGCGAACCGAGCGTCATCACGTAAGCCGGATCACCGCGCCCCGACCTTCTAGGGCCAGAGCAACGCGGCGCCGCGCGCGCCGCTTTCCTGCGTCTGTCCGATCATGATCAAAGGTGCCGCTTCCCGCCCGAAGACGTAGCGCGGCGTCGTATCCCGAACGGCGGCGAGGAGTCCGTCGATCGAACTGAGGCCGCCACCAAGCACGACGGCATCCGGATCGAAGGCATTCGTCAGTGAGCCGATCAGACGCGCGAGACGATCGACCCAACGCTCGAAGGTCGCTCGTGCGTGGACATCTCCATTGCGCATGGCCGCCATGATCTGCGGCGCCGACAGACGTGCGCCTGTCCTCTCCATGTGATCCCGGGCAATGCCGGTTCCGGAAACGAAGAGTTCGGCGCAATCGAAATTGCCGCAATAGCAAGGCCGAGGTTGGGATTGATCCGGCAATACGATCGGAACATGGCCAGCTTCGCCGGCAATGCCAAGGGGTCCATGCCGGACGCGCCCCTCGATCACGAGCCCGCCGCCGACCCCCGTTCCCAAAGTGAGCGCATAGACGACCGAGAGGCCGTCCGCAGCGCCGCCAACGGCCTCGGACAAGGCAAAGCAATTGGCATCGTTCTCGATGCGGGTGGGATAAGGAACGACCGCCGAAAGGTCGGTGGCAACATCGCGGCCATTGACGAAGGTCATGTTGCAGTTGCGCCAAAGACCAGTCTTCGGCGATTGCGAACCGGGCATCCCAATTCCGACGCTCGTGATGTCCTTGTACGAGTGCCGGCACCGATCGAGGACTACCGGCACCGCCGCGATGAGAGAATGATAGTCGCCAGGAGTTTCGATGCGTGTGCGAAACAGCATCTTTCCTTCGGGGTCCAGAACGACGGCGGCAATTTTGGTAC
>NZ_JBFUKD010000565.1:0-2456 GCF_056401005.1 Microvirga sp. P4_G7
GGACCATATCCCGTTGCCGAACTCGGTCGAGAGGGTGGCACGCGATGGCAAAGGGCACGATCGCAGACATGTTCGCGTCGACCCTGGCAGATGCAGGGGTCAAGCGGATCTGGGGCGTCACGGGCGATAGCCTGAACGGTCTCAACGACAGCCTGCAGCGCCTCGGCAGCATCGCCTGGATGCATGTGCGCCATGAGGAAGTTGCAGCGTTCGCCGCCGGCAGCGAGGCTGCGGTGACAGGACAGCTCGCTGTCTGCGCCGGGAGTTGCGGCCCGGGAAATCTTCACCTCATCAACGGATTGTTCGACTGCCATCGCAACCACGTCCCTGTTCTCGCCATCGCGGCCCACATTCCCTCGTCGGAGATCGGGCTCGGGTACTTTCAGGAGACCCATCCGCAGGAGCTTTTTCGCGAATGCAGCCACTATGTCGAGTTGGTGACCAATCCCGAGCAGTTCCCGCGGGTTCTCGAAAACGCAATACGCATAGCGGTCGAGAAGAAAGGCGTGTCCGTTATCGTTCTTCCCGGTGACGTCGCTTTGAAACCGGCCCCGGAGGGTGCATCAATCCGCTGGTGGACGTCCTCACCACCGAGCATTGTTCCCGCGCAGAGAGACCTCGACCGCGCAGCAGAACTTCTAGGCGGCTCAGAGGCAATCACGCTTCTCTGTGGAAGCGGTTGCGCCGGTGCTCACGACGACGTGATTGCTTTGGCCGACATGCTCGGGGCGCCGATCGTGCATGCCCTGCGCGGAAAGGAGCACGTCGAGTGGGAGAACCCGTTCGACGTCGGCATGACCGGGCTCATTGGGTTTTCGTCGGGTTATCACGCCATGCTGAACTGCGACACGCTGGTCATGCTCGGCACGGATTTTCCC
Source organism: Microvirga sp. P4_G7 (assembly GCF_056401005.1). Taxonomy (NCBI): domain Bacteria; kingdom Pseudomonadati; phylum Pseudomonadota; class Alphaproteobacteria; order Hyphomicrobiales; family Methylobacteriaceae; genus Microvirga; species Microvirga sp. P4_G7. The sequence goes on from NZ_JBFUKD010000565.1 coordinate 879, forward strand.
TATCGCAATTTCTATCCGAGCGATGCGAAGATCGTTCAAATAGACACACGACCCGAAGCCCTTGGTCGCCGCACGCCTGTCGACATGGCACTGCTCGGCGATGTCAAAGCGACCATCTCGGCCTTGCTGCCTCGTCTGCGCCGAAAGGAAAAGCGTACTTTTCTCGAGCGAGCGAAGGAGCATTACGTCAGCGCCCGCGCCGGTCTCGACGATCTTGCGTCCCCCAAACGAGGCGACAAGCGCATTCACGCGCAACATCTCGCACGCTGCATCAGCGACTTGGCTGCTGAAGACGCGATATTTACGGCGGACGTCGGCACGCCGACCGTCTGGGCGGCGCGTTATCTCAAGATGAACGGCAGACGCCGACTCGTGGGCTCGTTCAATCATGGCTCCATGGCGAATGCCATGCCGCAGGCGATCGGAGCGCAGGCGGCGTTTCCTGATCGCCAAGTGATCTCGCTTTCAGGCGACGGCGGCTTCACGATGCTGGTGGGAGACGTCCTGTCGCTGGTACAACTCAAACTCCCGGTCAAGATCGTCGTCTTCAACAACGGATCTCTCGGATTCGTGGCGATGGAAATGAAGGCTGCCGGATATCTCGATACCGGAACGGATCTTGAAAACCCCAACTTCGCAGCGATGGCCGAAGCGATAGGAATACGGGGAATACGTGTCGAGGATCCCGATGATCTCGAACAGGCCGTCCGCGCAACGCTTGCCCATGACGGCCCAGCGCTACTGGACGTGGTGACCGCCAAGCAGGAGCTGGTCTTGCCGCCGAAGATCAAGCTCGAACAGGCGAAGGGATTCAGTCTGTATATGCTCAAAGCGGTCATGAACGGCCGCGGCGACGAGGTCATCGAGCTGGCGAAGACCAACCTGCGGCGCTGACGCGCCTCAAAGCATCTGCGATAGAAAGTCGCGAAAGCGGTCGGTTCTCGGGGTCTCGAACAGTTCTTCGGGAGGGCCGGCTTCGACGAGCCTCCCTTCGTCGAAGAAGGCGACTTGGTTGGCGACCTCCCGGGCGAACCGCAGCTCGTGCGTGACGACCATCATCGTCATGCCGGATGCGGCAAGGCGCTTCATGATGTCGAGAATTCCCTTGACCAGTTCCGGATCGAGCGCGGATGTAGCCTCGTCGAAAAGCATCACCTGCGGCTCCATCGCCAATGCCCGGGCGATCGCGACGCGCTGCTGCTGCCCCCCCGACAATTGAGTTGGCCGGCGATCCATCAAGGCGCGCAAACCAACGGCGTGAAGCTGCTCTTCCGCGATGCTCGCCGCTTCGTCGCGGGACAGCTTGCGAACGCGTGTGAGCGCGAGCGTAATGTTACGCAGGACCGTCATATGCGGAAAAAGGTTGAAGTTCTGGAAGACCATACCGACCCGGGCACGAATGGCATCGATGTCGACGCCGTCCGCGGTGATGTCCTCATCGCCGATCATGATGCGGCCGGCGCTCGGCTCTTCCAGTCGATTCACGCAGCGCAGCAAGGTCGACTTTCCCGATCCCGACGGCCCGATGATGCATGTCGTCGTGCCCGGCTCGACAGAAAGGGCAACGTCGCGCAGGAC
>NZ_JBFUKD010000566.1:0-2454 GCF_056401005.1 Microvirga sp. P4_G7
GGGTGGAAGCGTTCTGCTCCACCGCCTCGACATTGCGCATGACGAGGCCTCCCAGACGTGAGCGCACTGTGCTTGGCGGCTCTTATTGCCTCAGAGTGAATAACATATCAGCCCCCTCTTCCTATGGATAGTTGCCGATAGGTTAACTGCTGATGGCAGAATGCGGGTGAGGTGTTGTTGAACACGTCCGAAAGTCGCGAGCGTCCAGACCGGAAGTGTGGGAGATTGTCCCATGACAACACCGGCACGTCTGAAAAGCCCGGTAAAGGACAGTCCATGACGTTACGACACGCTGAAAGCGCAAAATCGTTTCACGGCCTTCACCGCGAAGGCCTTCTGTTGATCGCCAATGCCTGGGATGCGGGCACGGCGCGTTTGATCGAAAGCTGCGGCGCGAAGGCGCTTGCAACGACGAGCGCCGGTGTCGCGTGGGCGCACGGCTATGCGGATGGCGACTACTTACCCGTGCGCCTGTTGGCAGGGACGGTGTCGGAGATCGCGCGGGTGATTTCCATTCCGCTCAGCGTCGATATCGAGGGTGGCTATTCGGACGATCCGGCCACGGTGAACGAGGCGGTCGGCATGATCGTCGATGCGGGTGCCGTCGGGATCAACATCGAGGACGGTGATGCGAAGCCCGATTTGCTCGCCGCTAAAATCGAACAGGCCAAGCAGGCCGGCGCGAAACGCGGGATCGATCTGTTCGTCAATGCCCGCACGGATGTCTATCTGCGTGGACTCGCACCGGACGATCGTCGGATCGAAGAGACGCTCGCGCGCGCCGAGCGCTACCGCGCCGCCGGTGCCGACGGCATCTTCGTAGCTGGCGTGACGAAGCCGGACGAGATCCGCGCCCTCGCCTCCGCCATCCCGCTCCCGCTCAATGTGCTGGCGCGGCCGGGTCTCCCGGATGCCGCCGCACTGGCGAGCCTTGGCGTGCGTCGGCTGAGTGCGGGCTCCGGAATCACGCAAACGGTCTTCGGCACCATCGCCGCCCGCACGAAAGCCTTTCTCCGCGACGGCAACTCGGACGTGCTGAGCGAAGGCAACATGCCCTATCCGGAGATCAACGCCTTGATGGCGAAGAGCTGAATTCGCATCCTTCCACGGCGGTCGAGGCGTTTCGCAAGCTGCAGCCTCGACCGCCCGCACGGCCCCCAAAATCACCACCCTTTGATCTCACGGTCACGGCAAGTCTGGTAGGCTCCACCGGTCGACGTCGAGCCTGGTATTGTCCGGGTCGGCTCGTTTTCGGGGAGGACACGATGACGATTTGCACCAAGATGCTCGTACTCGCGCCTGTTGCGGTGTTGATGCTCGGAACAAGCGCTCAGGCCCAGACCGCCCCGGGCGGCGGAGGCGCCGCGATGACCTTTTTCGTCACGAGCGTCGGCTCCGGCAAAGGCGCGGATCTCGGCGGTCTCGCCGGGGCGGACCAGCATTGCCAGACCCTCGCGGCAGCCGCCGGCGCCGGCGCGAGACAATGGCGCGCGTACCTCAGCACCCAGGGTCAGGGCGCGGTCAACGCACGTGATCGCATCGGACGCGGCCCCTGGCAAAACGCCAAGGGCGTCGTCGTCGCGAAGGACGTCGCGGAGCTGCACGGCCAGAACAACATCACCAAGCAGACCGCGCTCACCGAGACCGGTGCGACCGTCAACGGCCGCGGCGATACGCCGAACACCCACGACCTCCTCACCGGTTCGCAAGCCGACGGAACGGCGTTCACGGGCGCCGAAGACATGACCTGCAGCAACTGGACGACGAGCGGCACCGAGGGCGGCGCGATGCTCGGCCATCACGACCGCATGGGCACCTCGGAGGAAGCCTCGGCCAAATCCTGGAACACGTCCCACCGCTCGCGCGGCGGCTGTTCTCAGCAGGCGCTCGTCGGCACGGGCGGATCCGGCCTGTTCCTCTGCTTCGCGACGAACTGATCGCCGCGCTCCCCCACCACGTCATCACCGGGCTTATCCCGGTGATCTCGCTTTGTGGGGCGTGGCGCTCATCCGATCGAGGTGGCCGGGACAGGCCCGGCCATGACAGCGGTGGAGGATGCGCCCCCCACCGCTCGCCGTCATTCCGGGGCGAGCGGAGCGAGAGCCCGGAACCCCATAGCCACAGAGGGTTTCGATCAGCGCTCGACCGTCGTGTCTCTTTCGCCAAGCTCAGCGCGTATGGGTTCCGGGCTCCGCTTTCGCGGCCCCGGAATGACGGATGCGCGCAACGAAAAAGGCCCGGAGTTTCCTCCGGGCCTCTCTCAACTCTTAGGCTCTCGTATGGACTTAGAAGTCCATGCCGCGCCTCAAGTCCGGCTTGCCGGCCTTGAGTATCCCATAGGATGGGCGGCCTTTTATGGACTTAGAAGTCCATGCCGCGCCTCAAGTCCGGCTTGCCGGCCTTGAGTATCCCATAGGATGGGCGGCCTTTTATGGACTTAGAAGTCCATGCCGC
>NZ_JBFUKD010000567.1:0-2445 GCF_056401005.1 Microvirga sp. P4_G7
GCGTCACTGTGCGCGCCGTGACGCCTTGCAAGCTGCTCATTCTCGATGCCGACGATTTGCGGCAGTTGATCGATGCGAGACCGGCCATGGCGGAGCACATCGACGCCGTCATCCGAGCACGCGGAGAACGTCACGCGGTCTAAGGTGAATGAGAAGCAGGACACCTCAGTTTCGCGCCTGGTCTCGCTTTGAGCCATAACGACGTCGCGCGATTTCTCGGCCACGCCGCTTCCGCGTCATCAAAGCAATGCGCTAATCGTGATCAGGATGCTGAAGGGAACGCGTGCGTTCGCGCTCCCGTGCGGTCGAAGCGACTTCCGAGCGCTCGCCGGGGAGTTCGTGCAAGGTCGCGAATGTCGGCAGCATGCGCTCTATGCCATACTGGATCTTGGGTGCGACCCGCGTGGGATCGTCGAGGCTTCCGATCGATACGCTGGTGCGGTCGGTCTCCACGTAGCGGAAGAACAGCGGCGTCCCGCAATCCCGGCAGAACCCGCGCTCGACGGCCTCGGAACTCTTGAAGGTGCCGGGTGAGGCTTTGTTCCAGACGAGATCCGCGTTCGGTACGCCGGCCAGCGGCGCGAAATAGTTGCCGAAAGCTTTCTGGCACATCCGGCAATGACAGATGCTCGCTTCAGTCGGCTCCGACAAAAGCGCATAGCGCACCGCGCCGCACTGGCAACCACCCCGCAAGACCGCGCTTCGCTGAAGTTTAGGCATCGAGTCGTCTCTCCTGTGGCGCGCCGACATCATCATATGGGGCGATGAATCGGCCGTTCAAACCGTCGGCATGGTGCGGCTTTGGGGGCGTGACTCAATCTGAATTCTGTCGAGCGCGACACGCTGTCATTCCAGGGCCGCGACGCACGCTACCCGGGTGGCATCCAGGCTTTCTCCCTCAGCGCGAACCACAGGCCGCCGGGATCCTCGTTCTTGGCGCCGTTGGCGAGCCATTCGCGGACGACGTTGTCGATGATCGCGTCCGGCGTCGTGCCGTATTGCCGTTGAATGATCCATTCATGGGGACCTTCTCCCCCGCCGACGACAGGGACCGCTCCACGGGACAAGAGTTCGGCGATGCAGCGGCGGACGTAGTCGATTAACGCTTCGCCTTCGAAATCGAACCCGTGTCGTCCTCCGGGAACGATCTGCCACATGCCGACTGCGTCGACAGGCAATTCATTGGCGACCTGCACAATGTAGTCGCTCAGCGTATCCCCATAATACCGATGCGTGGGTTCTTCGCTCATTTTTGGTGGACCTTATAACCGCTGCGGACAATTGGATGATTGTATTCGATGACGTCGAACGTGATGCCGTGCTCTTCGCTTGCTCGAACGCCAAAAATGAACCCATCGCGCCGTCGGTACCAGTGCCCCCGATAAGTGGTGGGTGAGGGTATTAGATCCGCCCCTATGCTGAGCTTCTCAAGCAGCTCGTTGAATTCGGAGGGGGACACCGTCCTGGTGCCGCCGGACGCTCTTTCATACCGCACGCCGATCGGTTGTCCGCGCGGCAAGAGATCACTCTCAGGCGAACGAAGAATGGGATCGCGCACGCCCAACAGACGAAGACGAGCGGAAGCCTGCAATGCGTCCGATTGATTGGCCAGTATTCCCCCCTCTACACCCTCGTAAATGCTGGGCCGGGGCCGCCAAGTTGGGTCGCGTTGCTGTACCTCTCGCACGAGCGCGCGCGCCTGGGCGGCGGAGACATCGAGGCGGGCCTCCTGGCCGGGTGTCACTTCGTGGATGCGGCCGCGAATAATGCGGGTACGGACTGGTACCGAGCGTGGACGTGAGGAAACGGGCTCGACATCCACACCGCCCCTTCCACCCTCGCCGGACCATTGGCCTCCGTCGGCATTGCCCGCCGGAACACGTGGCTGACGTGGGTTGAAGCGGCTCAGCGATAGGACAAGCCGCAGGTATTTCACCTCGAGCTGTGCGATCGCCAAGGCGTTCCGGGTCGCGCTTAGGTCACGGTGCATCGAATCCAAATGCATATCGAACGATCCAACGTTTCAAAACAGGCTGATGTCGTTGGAACAAAAGAAGAACATTGTCAAGTTTCGGAAGCACAAAAAAGCCCGGCCGAGGCCGGGCTTTCGATCAGTTGCGGAGGGTGACAGCCGGGGTCTCGGATCTCTCCGGCCTCCCCTGCGAAGCGCGATTAGGCCGCCATCGCCTTCTTGAGGTTCTCGTCGATCTTGTCGAGGAAGCCCGTCGTGGAGAGCCACTTCTGCTCGGCGCCGACGAGGAGGGCGAGATCCTTGGTCATGTAGCCCGACTCGACCGTGTCGACGCAGACCTTTTCCAGGGTCGCGGAGAACTTCGCGAGTTCCGGATTGTTGTCGAGCTTTGCGCGATGGGCGAGGCCACGGGTCCAGGCGAAGATCGAGGCGATCGAATTGGTCGACGTCTCCTTGCCCTTCTGGTGCTCGCG
>NZ_JBFUKD010000568.1:0-2437 GCF_056401005.1 Microvirga sp. P4_G7
GCCGTGAATTCATTCGATGGACGGATTCCGCCGATCGCGGGCGTCGTTCCGCACATGAACATCGCTTGAGGCGGCAACGGGTTGACCTCGGAGGGCAGTTTCTGGAGAAGGATCTGCGGATGCAGCATCGCATCCAGCGTGCCCTCCTGATAGACAACGCGCTCTCCGCCTTCTCGTATGAAACTGCGCAGAATGAGTTGGTCCCAGTGCGCCGAGACCTCTTTCAAGGGCCAGAGTTGCTTGCCGATGGGCTTCTGGCACAATTGCTTCGAGAGAGCGATGTCGACCGTCTCCGCCTTTCGATCCGTGTGGTCGGAACCGATACCGAGCCAAAGTCCGTCCGACAAGGACAGTACGATCGGTTCGGCTTCGCCGGACGTGTGATCGCCCAGAACCTGAATCGCGTCGGACTGTGTCACGAGATTTGCAGAGAGGTGGTAGTAGATCGGCGCCTTCGAAGGCGCCTTGACGCCGATATGGGCCAGCTCGTCGAGGTGGAGCTGCACAGCCGCCGGCTGTCCGGTCAATCCACCGAGTGTCAGACGATTTAGACTAACCGAAACAGCTCTCGTGCCAGTCAATGTAACTTGTTCAAATGCGAACACGGGAAGCCTCCTCCGATTGATGCCCGGTGCGCTGTCGCTTGCGACAGCGCAGCGGTATTTCTCGTCAATCTTTCAGAGGGCGACCGGCCGTCTCCTTCGCGGCGAGTAACGCAATGACTGTCACCGCAAGCGCTCCCCAGAAGTACAGTTTGATCGCCAGCAATCCTGGGAACTCACGCTGAAGCGTCGTGAAGAGAAGCGGGGCGAGGCCACCGCCGAGTGCGCCGGCAAGCGTGTAGGCCAAAGAGCAACCGCTGTAGCGCACGCGGGTCGTGAATTGCTCGGCGACGAAGGCGGATTGGGGGCCGTACATCGCAGAGTGGAGGACGAGACCGATGGTCAGACCCGCGACGATCAGGATCGGATCGCGCGTATCGAACATCCAGAAGAGGACGAGGATCCATACGGCCGAAGCGAAAGCGCCGGCGAGATAGACCGGACGGCGACCGATGCGATCGGACAGGGCGGAGAAGGCCAAACATCCAAGGCCGTTCGCAACCGTTCCGATCATCACCCCGGTGACGGCAACCGAGCGGCTCACGCCGAGCGTCTGGGTGAGATAGCTGAGAGAAAACACGGCGAGGAATCCGAACCAGACGTCTGAACCAATGCGCGCGCTGCCGGCAATGAACAGGCTCTTGAGGTGTTTCGTGAACACTTCCTTCAAAGGTGCATGGGCCGTGTGCCCGTCCTTCGAAATACGTTCGAACTCCGGCGACTCGGAGACCCCGACCCGCAACCACAACCCGAAGAGGACAACGAGAATGCTGGCCAGGAACGGAAGACGCCAGCCCCATTCGACGAATGCCGCATCCGAAACGAACGAGGTCACCGCGGCGAGAGTTGCGGTTCCGGTGAAAATGCCCACCATCGCGCCCACCTGCGCCCAGGACGCCTGAAACCCGCGGTGCCTGATGGAGGCCTGCTCGGCCGTCAACAGAACCGCGCCTGCCCATTCTCCACCGAGCGCAACGCCCTGAATGAAACGGAGTGCGACGAGTAGCACCGCGCCCCAGACGCCGATCGTCGCATAGGTCGGCAGAAGGCCCATGGCGAAGGTCGTTCCACCCATGAGCACTAAGGTCAGCATGAGGACATCACGCCGACCAAGCTTGTCCCCGAGCCGGCCGAAAATGAACCCACCGACGGGGCGCGACAGGTACCCCACGGCGTATGTCGAGAACGCCAGAATGGTGCCTGCGATCGGATCGAATTGCGGAAAGAAGAGTTGATTGAAGATCAATGCCGCCATTGCATTGTAGAGGGTGAATTCAAACCACTCCAAAGCCGTTCCCACCATGCTCGCGGCGGCCAGTCGCGCGCTGCTCGCGCCACTCGATTTCACAGTGATTGTCGAGCTCAACGCCTGTGAATCCAAATTTGTTACGTCCAACATGCCATGCTCCTCACCGTGTGAAGTCATTCCCTTGAGCACGTGGCGCTGCCATGTTTATTTTAGACTGCGGAATTACTGAACCATAGGTTCTCATGAAATTCAGCAGATCATTTTTACAGTTGTTCGAGCGAGAATTATTTGTTTCCGCCCAGACATGCCACATCTCAGCTTTTTTTGTAGGAACGATTGTTTCGGGGAGCAACCAAAGCGACGCTCTATCTGATATAGCCAAATCGACTTCTCGCTCCGTTCGATGACCGTCAGGCCGGTCCTCCATTTTGTCGAGGGTCTGGGTGAGTGCTCGTCTGCGGCGCCCTAACGTCCCTTTGAAAGAACGAAGCCGACAAAGACTCTTGAAAACTTGTTAAGCCGATAACTAAGAATATATGCCCTATCGGTGCAAAATATGTTTGAGATTTGAAACAGGGAGTAGGAT
>NZ_JBFUKD010000569.1:0-2424 GCF_056401005.1 Microvirga sp. P4_G7
CGCCAGGACTGTCAGGCGCAAGGCGCGGACRATCCCAGTCCCTTTCCGTTTGTTTTCGCGGCGATTCGAAACCAAGCCAATCTCCCACAAACACTTTTGACGTTCGAAGCTCCGTCCGGGTCGAGTTCAGGAGAAGATCCGATCGCCCTGCTCGTCGATGATCTGCTTGGCCTTGGAGACCGAAAATGTGACGGCATCATCACGGCTGGCGTGAGTTTCCGCGCGCACGAACGCATGTTCCTTCGTGTCATCGCCGAAGTCTTTCACGATGCGGCCGGCAGTCTGAAATTGCCCTTTGGCCGCATATGGCTCGGGTAGAATGCGATAGCCCTTGTACTCGGTGGGATCCGCGGGCGCAGATGCGCGCTTGGTGGAGTCACCACTGCCGAATAATCCGCCCAGCAATCCCTTGAAGATCATCGTTCTTGTTCCTGGCATTCGTCGTTCGCTCTCTTCGACCTTATCGCATGAAAACAAGCACCGCGAGCAGGGCGCCTGTGGGCAATTGCATTTTACCCGGATAAAATTGACAGGAGGATAACACCCGGATAAAATGCGTGCTTAATGGAGACTACGATGGAAAACCTGCAAACGTTCACCGCCTTCTCAGGCGAGAGTTACTTTGCTTCGGGCTCAAAGCTGCATGTCGCGCTTTCGGTGAAGGCGGCGTTAGAGACAGGCGATGCGCGGATGGTCCTGATTTTCGAGGACGAGACGGGTCGGCAAGTTGATCTCGATCTGCGCGGCACGGACGAGGAGATCGCCGCGAGGTTAACGACCACGGCGGAGGATGACGGCCGGTCCAAACGATCCGGTCGCCCGAAGCTCGGGGTCGTCGCACGCGAAGTGACCCTCCTGCCGCGGCACTGGGGCTGGCTTGCCGAGCAGCCGGGCGGAGCGTCCGTGACACTGCGAAAGCTGGTCGACGCTGCGCGCAAAGCAGAAGGACCCGACGCCATTGTCCGTCAGGCGAAATTGGCCACTGATCGCTTTATGTCTGCGATGCTCGGCAATCAGCCTGGGTACGAGGAGGCGTCGCGCGCACTCTATGCAGCCGATCTCAGTCGCTTCACGAGGATGACGGAGGCCTGGCCCGTCGATCTTCGTGATCATGCACGGCAACTTTCGGCGCCGGCGTTCACTGAAGAGGTCTGATCGCGAACCGCGTGATCGTAACACGCTAAAGCCAAGCTGACGCCTTAACGCCACGATTTCTGGTGAAGGTTCATCCCTAGCAGGGGGAACTTTCATGATACCTCGTGTCATTCTCGGTCTTGCTTGCATCGCCTGGACTCATCCGGCGAACGCGTCTGAACGCACTGCAATAGATGCTCTCGTCGAACAGCATGCCAAAGCCCACGGCGTTCCCGGGGAGTTGGTCCACCGGATCATAAAACGAGAGAGTGGCTACAATCCGCGCGCGGCCAATCAAGGAAACTTTGGCTTGATGCAGATACGGTACGAAACGGCGCGCAGCATGGGCTACACAGGGCCGTTGTCGGGTCTCCTCGACGCCAACGTCAACCTCACTTACGCTGTACCATATCTCGCGAATGCCTTGAGGGTGGCTGCCGGCAACTCTGACCGGGCCGTCTCGCTCTACTCCAGAGGCTACTATTACGAAGCCAAGCGGAAGGGCCTTCTGCACGCACTCCGAACTGGCGAAAGCAAGTCGGTCTCTGGGTCCATTCAGGCGCCATTGGGGTTACGCACCGCGGATCGATAGCCATTACGCTATCGCATCGCCGGGTTCGTCTGTTGCAAGCTTCTGGCGAGCAACTTGCGTCTATGCGCGGCGCCTCACGGTCAGAATCGCGACGGGTTTTTCGAGATACTCGGCCGGCTCCGCGCGTGCGAAAATCCGTTTGATCGTGTCGGATCCATTGAGGACTTTTCCGAAGGCGGCAAACCCTGCCAAATCCGGATTGCGGCTCCCGCCTTCATCCAGTTCCGGCTGATCGCCAATGGTAATGAAGAAGCCGTGTCCGCCAGTTCCCGGTGCTCTGCGAGCGAGCGACAAGGTGCCGTCGACATGCCGTAACCCTGTGATTGAAGTCGGTTCGTGGGGGACCGGAGGGAAGGGCGGCTCGCGATTGTCCGACGGCGCAGGCCATCCCCATTGGATGACCTCGATACGCGGCGCAGGCGTGGACGGAGCATGATCCAACGTAACAATCCGATAGACGGATGCACCATCCAGAAGCTGGCCATCGACATACGCCAGAAAATTCTTCGCGGTGAGGGGGGCTCGTACTTCATCGATTCCGAGTAGAAAGTTACCCACCTCGGTTGCGACCTCGACTTCTGTGAGTTGGTCGTCGTTCATCATATCCTCTTGTCCGTAATGTGCTTTTACTGGGCGGTCGAAAAGTGCGTTGGTTGCGATCTGACCGACCGCGCCGCATCGCCATCGACAGGTCGATG
>NZ_JBFUKD010000570.1:0-2424 GCF_056401005.1 Microvirga sp. P4_G7
GAACAGAGGATGGCCCGCCGGAACCCCTTCGAAGATTTCCGTCATCGTCTCCGCGATCTGCAGCCCCATCTCCGTAAGATCTTCGACGATTCCAGCCCGATCGAGCGTTTGGCGGAAGTCCGGATTTTCGGCGAGATTGCGTCCCGTCATTCGCGTCGACGTCGGCACACCAAAAAGCAAGTTCTCCGCGATCGTCGCCTGATCGTTGTAGCGTCGGATGTCGAAGGGCTCGACCAGGTCGGCATTGCCGTTCGAGTGGAACACGTCGCGCAGGCGATGCCGCGCCTCGACGGTCGTCTCGACGAGGTCGGGATACCGCTCGGGGTCGACGCGTCCCGCAAGACCGAAGCGGTAGAGATCGTTCTGCATCCCGATCGCGTTCATCAATTCGACGATCGTAAGATCGAGACTGTCCGGATCTTTCGCGCCGATCAGATCGTAGTCGATCCAGTCGGACTCGATGTCCTCGTCGGGGTTGCCCGTCCGCAGTGCCTCGGCCACTCGCCGTGCCTCTTCTCGTTTGGACCGGGGCGCTTCGCCGGGACGATACCGCACGCCATAGAGAATGTTGTCTCGGATGCTCCCCGGAAACAGAATCGGATCGACACCCGCATAAGCGAGACGACGGCCGAGGACCGCTGGGGGAAATTGCCGAAGATCGCGGCCGGCGATTTCCACCCGGCCCGTGAAAGACGGGAATTGATGCGCAAGGATGCGCGCCATGAAGCTCGCCGCCGCAGCTCCCTCGGAGATCAGCGCGACATGCGCGGGCAGCTCGATGTCGAACGAAGCGTCTTCGATGATCGTACCGCCATGAGCATCGGAAATCGTGATGTTTTCCGCCTTCATGAGGCCGACGAGCGGGATGTCTTCGGTTTCCTGGATGTCGTTCTCGTTCATCAGGCGTTCGGGTGCGAAATGCTGTACGACCTGATCGTATTTGACCTGCACGTCGAGGCGCTGCTGATCCCAGTCGATCAGCTCCTTCAACGGCGGCGGCAATTCGCGATAGGCGTTGATGACGGCGACGAGCTGACCGATGTCGAGCGTGCCGCGCAAGGCGAAATAACCACCGACAGCGTAGAAGAAGAACGGCGTCATCTGCGCCAGCAGATTGTTCAGGAATTTCACCATGAACTTGCGGTTATAGATCTGCAGACGCAAGTCGAAGAGCGAGAACAAACGGTTGCCGATCTCGGCCTTCTCCCATTTCTGGGAATGATGCACGTGGACGGCCTCGATCCCATCGAGAACCTCGGCAATCCGCCCGGCGAGTTCCCGCGATGCGAGCTGCCGCTGCTTTCCGAGCTTCAGAAGTTCGCGCCGCAGGCGCGGTATCACCGTGAACTGGATGGCGATGACGCCGAGCGCCATCAAGCCGAGGGAGACGTTCTGGACCAGGATGAAGACGAGCGCGGTCAGCGCCTGGAAGCCCAGGAAGACCGGCGTAATGAAAGCGTCCCCGATGAAGCCGCCGATCGGCTCGACCTCGTCCTTGATGATGGTCGCGGTTTCTGAGGACTTGACCGTTCGTAACGCCTCAGGGGTGAATCGAAGCACCATTGAGAAGAGGCTGAAGCGCATTCGGCGCAACATGCGCTCCCCAAGCGCGCCCTTCGCGACGTTGATCCAGTATTTGAACGCCCCGTTGATCAGGACGAAGAAAAGAAACAAGCAGGACAAGCCTAACAGCAGGCCGATGCGGCCGACTTGAATGCCGTCGAACAACTCGATAGAGCCGCCGCCGAGCCAGGAGGGCCAATTGATCGAAAGCTTGAGGAAGGTCGCGGTCTGCTGCCCATCCTTGAAGGCCTGCCCCTGGATGGCCTCGTTGACGATCCGCCGAGGGAGATCCAGCGAGTAGAAGTAAAAAGGCTGTGACGCGAGCACAACCATGCACACGATGAGTTGCTCGCGCTTTGAATGTCGCCAAATATAACGGAAGAGGCTTTTGTCCATTAGAACGCCGATACCATCGATAGTCTCTTGCGCGTTTCCTCTTTCCAGTTTTGAGTGGAGCTTGAGCTCCATCGCCAGCTGGGGCAGACAAAGTTACAAAGTAGCGCTTCTTGTCAATGAGGCGTCATGTGCGTCGTCCAGATGGTAGCCTCGATCGTGGACTTGGAGAAGGGCTCGGCCTTGGCAAAGACTTCAACCCCTCGCCCAGGGACATCTATTCCCCCGGGTGCGAAAGTCCTGATCTACAGCCACGACACCTTCGGGCTCGGCCATTTGCGCCGGTCGCGTGCGATCGCCAACGCCATCGTTGCCGAATGGCCGAATGCTTCAGTCATCATCATCTCCGGCTCGCCCGTCATCGGCAATTTCGAGTTCGGCAGCGGGGTTGATTATATCCGGATTCCCGGGGTCACAAAGTTACCTAACGGCGACTACCGCAGCCTCAATCTCAACACGCCCCTGGAC
>NZ_JBFUKD010000571.1:0-2419 GCF_056401005.1 Microvirga sp. P4_G7
GTCTTGCCGATCTTGGCGACGACGCTCGGGGGCGTTGCCCGGAAAATGTCACCGATGCCCCAGACCGCGAAGCTGCCGATCAGAAGGCAGAAGAGAATGGTGGCGATAATTTTGCCGACCATGCTTTGCCCGGCTTGGCGCATACCACGAAGCATTGTGTTCCCGTTCTCTCAAAACTTGTCAGCACGCCGATTAGCCGATCAAACGCCCGGGGAAAAGGGCAAGTACGGTTGAAAGATGTATCCCGCCTCTGGTAGGTGCGAACAACAGAGCGTGACAGGAGTGCTTGATGAGCGTCGATCGGCCGCGCCCGCTGGTGGCGGGTAACTGGAAAATGAACGGTTTGAAGGCTTCCGCCAAGGTTTTGAGCGAGATTCAGGCCGGATATACGCCGGAGCTGAGGCGCAACGTCGATCTGGTGGTCTGCCCGCCTGCGACGCTGACGTCCATCCTCGCGCTCGCCGCCGTCGGATCGCGCATCGGGGTCGGTGGACAGGATTGTCACGCCAAGGAGGCCGGCGCCTATACCGGCAACGTCTCGGCGGAAATGCTGGTCGATGCGGGCGCGACCCACGTCATTCTCGGCCATTCCGAGCGGCGCCAATACCATGCCGAGAAGGATGCAGACGTCCGCGCCAAGGCGGAAGCGGCCCGACGGGCCGGGCTCGTCGCCATCGTCTGCGTCGGCGAGACGCGCGAAGAGCGCGAGGCCGGGCGAGCCCTCGCGGTGGTGCGCAAGCAGCTTCGAGGATCGATTCTGGAAGGTTCGACGGGCGACGATCTCGTCATCGCCTACGAGCCGGTCTGGGCGATCGGAACCGGGTTGACCCCGACCGCGGCGGACGTGGCGGAGGTTCATGCCGCCATCCGCGACGATCTGAAACGACTGGTCGGCAAGGCCGAGCAGAACCGGGTCAAGATTCTCTATGGCGGATCGGTCAAGCCTTCCAATGCGGTTGAACTCATGGGGGTCGCGAATGTCGACGGCGCCCTGGTCGGCGGAGCGAGCCTGGTGGCGGCGGATTTCCTGGGAATCGCGGCGGCGTACGGGAAGTAAGGGCGCGTTGAAGCGTAACAGGGGCTAAACAGCCACGCTTCACACCACACTTTCCGCAAAAGGGTGGTTGCGGGTCTTTGATCCCGCGCACACCTATGCTACAGGCCGGCCAACATTCGGTGCGAGCGGCCGAGCTCTTGGCGCGGCCGCTTGAGGTTTTGGGAACGATGCAAACAGTCTTGATTATCATCCACCTGATCATCGTGCTTGCACTGATCGGCGTGGTTCTTCTGCAGCGCTCCGAGGGCGGCCTTGGGCTTGGCGGCGGTGGTGGCGTCTCCGGTTTCATGACCGGTCGCGGACAGGCGAATGCCCTGACGCGCGCGACGGCCGTGCTGGCGGCCCTGTTTTTCGTGACGAGTTTGGCGCTGACGATCATGGCGAGCTATGGCCGTGGGCCGCGTTCCATTCTCGACGGCACCTCGACGACGGCTCCTGGCGGTCAGCAGACGCCTGCCGGCGCACCCGGCGGCAATGTGCTCGAGCAGCTCCAGCGGATGCAGGGTGATCAGCCCGCGCAGCCCGGGGCCCCGGCACCTGGCGCTCCAGCGGCTCCGACTGCGCCGCAAGTCCCGCAGTCTCAGTAACCGACGAACCAGGGCCGGATCATCCGGCCCTCTCTTTTTGTGGATGGGCATCGACCGGCCGGATTCGTGTTTGCGAATCGCGGGGTCATAACTTTGGATAGGGGTCCATGACGCGGTACGTATTCATCACCGGCGGCGTGGTGTCTTCGCTCGGCAAGGGACTGGCCTCGGCCGCCCTGGGAGCGCTTCTCCAGGCGCGTGGTTACAAGGTTCGGCTTCGCAAGCTCGATCCATATCTCAATGTCGATCCGGGGACGATGAGCCCCTATCAGCACGGCGAAGTGTTCGTGACCGATGACGGGGCGGAAACCGACCTCGACCTCGGCCACTACGAGCGCTTCACGGGTGTTCCGGCGACGAAGGCCGACAACATCACGACGGGCCGGATCTATCAGGACATCATCACGAAGGAGCGCCGGGGCGATTACCTCGGCGCGACGATCCAGGTGATTCCGCATGTCACCAACGCCATCAAGGACTTCGTCCTGAGCGGGAACGACGGCTTCGATTTCGTGCTGGTCGAAATCGGCGGCACGGTGGGCGATATCGAAGGATTGCCGTTCTTCGAGGCGATCCGTCAGCTCGGTAACGATCTCGATCGCGGCCAGGCGATCTATGTCCATCTGACCCTGTTGCCGTTCATTCCCTCAGCCGGCGAATTGAAGACGAAGCCGACGCAGCATTCCGTGGCGGAGCTGCGTTCGATCGGCATCCAGCCGGACATTCTCCTATGTCGCACGGACCGGGAAATTCCGAAGGACGAGCGCCGGAAACT
>NZ_JBFUKD010000572.1:0-2417 GCF_056401005.1 Microvirga sp. P4_G7
ATGGCGGGCTGACCGATGCGACGTTCATCCTTGCGGGAGATCCGCAGGGCCGCGATTCCTATGTGAAGGATCTCGACAATCTCATCGAGGGTCGCAAGCTTGCCGGGGTCGTTCGGAGGGTGGGTCATTGCACCGACATGCCTGCGGCGTTCCTCGCCGCTTCCGTCGTCACGGTGCCATCCACGGAGCCTGAAGCGTTCGGACGTTCCGCCGTCGAAGCGCAGGCGATGGGAACGCCGGTCGTCGTATCGGATCTTGGAGCGGTTCCGGAGACCGTGTTGTCTCCGCCGGCGGTTGCTCCACACGAGCGGACCGGCTGGCGAATCCCACCGGGTGATGCCGAATCTCTCGCGGATGCCATCGGCGATGCTCTCAGCCTCGGTGCAACCGCGCGCGCGAGCTTGAGCAGCCGAGCGCGAAACCACGTGGAGCGGAACTTTTCACTCGAGCGCATGGTGGTGAGCACGTTGGACGTCTATTCCGCCCTGCTCGAAGGGCGTTTACCGCGCAGAACGAGTTGACTTCGCGCTGATTTGCGCGAAATGTCACTTTTACTCACGGCATCGGTAAAAGCGTCGCAGGGAGCATCCGGCTTCTGGACGTTTGACTGAGCCCCAACAGGAGACACGAGCCATTCGCAGACCAATGAGAGCTTTGCCAGTCCCGCAAAAGGAGGGACCGCGCGCCAATCGAGACATTCGCGGTGTACGCGAAGTGCAACTCATCGACGATACCGGCCAAAATCGCGGCGTGATGGCGTTCTTTGACGCGCTCCGCCTCGCAGAGGAGGCTGGCCTCGACCTCGTCGAGATCTCCCCCAACTCCGCGCCCCCCGTCTGCAAGATTCTCGATTACGGCAAGTTTCGCTTCCTGGAGCAGAAAAAGGCTTCCGAGGCGCGAAAGAAGCAGAAGACGGTCGAAGTCAAGGAAATCAAGCTTCGCCCCGGCATCGATGACCACGATTATGACGTCAAGATGCGCGCCATGAAGGCGTTTTTCGAGGAAGGCAACAAGGTCAAGATCACGCTCCGCTTCCGCGGCCGCGAGATGGCGCACCAGGATCTCGGCCTCAAAGTGCTCGAGCGGGTCAAATCCGACGTTGGCGACATCGCCAAGGTCGAGATGGAGCCGAACTTCGAGGGCCGTCAGGTCGTCATGGTGTTGGCGCCGCGCTAAGGCTTTTCCGGCAACGGATTGAGTGTGGCCGTCCCGGCGGGGCGGCCATTGCTTTTTGGGGTGGCTTCTGCCATAAGCCGCCCTTCGATCGAACCGCCCGGCTGTTAGGGCTGCCGTGGCGGTTTGTTTTGCTCATGCAGCAATACGAGGGTCTGCAAGGCGTTCAGCGTCTCGCCCGACCCACCAATAGGAGAGCAAAATGCCCAAACTGAAGACGAAGTCGGGCGCTAAAAAGCGCTTCAAGATCACCGGCACCGGTAAGGTCGTTTACGCCCAGGCCGGCAAGCGCCACGGGATGATCAAGCGGACCAAGAAGCAGATCCGCAACCTACGCGGCACCACGACCATGTTCGAGGGCGATGCGTACAACGTGAAGAAGTTCTTCCTGCCCAACGGCTGAGACAGATCTTCCCACATCCCGGATTTTGAAGGAGTTTTTCCATGGCCCGCGTCAAACGGGGCGTTACCGCCCACGCCAAGCACAAGAAGGTTCTGAAAGCCGCCAAGGGCTTTTACGGCCGTCGCAAGAATACTATCCGCATCGCCAAGCAGGCGGTCGAGAAGAGCATGCAATATGCTTATCGCGACCGTAAGAACAAGAAGCGCGTTTTCCGCGCTCTCTGGATCCAGCGTCTCAACGCTGCGGTTCGCCTGCACGGCTTGACCTATTCCCGATTTATCGACGGTCTCGGCAAGGCTGGGATCGAGATCGATCGCAAGGTTCTGTCCGAGATGGCCATCCACGAGCCGGCGGCCTTCGCCGCTTACGTGGAGCGCGCCAAGGCCTCCCTGCCGCAGCAGGAAGCCGCCTAAGGACGACCAGGCTCTGGCGCGGCGGGACTTGTTCCGGCCGCGCCACCTCTTCCCACCTCCGAGACCTTTCGCACCGACGGCGCATCGCGCTGTCGTTTGATTTTTTGCGGCTCGGAAGGCTTGACGGTTCCCGCGCCGCGTCTCACTCAAGCGCACGCATTTTGGCACGGGACCGATGACCGATCTCAATCAACTCGAACGTGACCTGCTGACCCAGGTCGAAGCCGCCGGCGACGAGGCAGCTCTGGAAACCTTGCGCGTGGCCGCGCTCGGCAAGAAGGGCTCCGTTTCCGATCTTCTGAAAACTCTCGGCGCGATGACGCCCGATGAGCGCAAGGAGAAGGGACCTTTCATCAACGGATTGCGCGACAAGGTTCAGACCGCGATCAGCGCCAAGAAGGACACGCTCGCCGAAGCCGCCCTGGACC
>NZ_JBFUKD010000573.1:0-2411 GCF_056401005.1 Microvirga sp. P4_G7
CTCTCCTGCCGATCGCCGTCGGGCTTTACGGCGTCCTGTTTGGAGCGCGTTTCACGGGCGAAGCCGTCGGCATTTCAGCCGACAGCCACTTCCGCTATCTGTCCGCCCTGCTCCTCGCCATCGGGCTTTGCTTCTGGAGCACGATTCCCGACATCGAGGCCAAGACCGGCAGGTTCAGATTGTTGACCGTTATCGTCGTGCTCGGCGGTCTGGGGCGAATGATCGGCCTTGCACTGACGGGATTGCCGTCGCTGTTCATGCTCGGCGGGATCGTCGTGGAGCTTATCGTCATCCCTGCCCTGTGCCTGTGGCAGACGCGTCTCGCCAACCGTTACGCCGACGAATTCGGCGTCGCGGAACTCTAGAGCGGCTTGTCGAACCTGATCTCGGCGGTGCTCGAGATGTCGCCGAGTTCGCGCGTCTCGTCCGAGAGGACATAGCCGAGCCGTTCATAGAGGCGGTGGGCATCGGTGAAGCGCGTATCGGACCAGAAGAACAACGTGTGCGCTCCGTGTTCGCGTGCATGCGCCTCGGCCAGGCGGACGAGCGCAACACCGAGGCCACGGCGACGCTGATCCGGCCGCACATAGAGCCGGTGGAGCTCGGCGATGCCGGCTTCGGGATAGTCGACGGCCACGCACGCGCACACCCTGCCGCGCTCGTCTTCCAACACCCAGAATGCGCCACCCCGCGCGGCAAACGAACTGGCCGGGTCGCGAAGGTCGCGAAGGTCGTCGTGCGGGTCGACGAAGCAGCCGGGATACTCGGCAAAGCACAGGGCGAAAAGTCCAAACAGCTCCTGCGCGTCCGCGTCCATCGCAGGGCGCACGGCAAGCCTTTCTTGCGGTTTCGTCCCAGCCGTCATTGTGTCTCTGCTTCTGCTTCGATGACCGCGAGTTTCTCGGCGAACAGATCCCGCATCAAACGATAGGCCGGCGACGCAAGATGGATGCCGTCCGACGTGGCGTTCTCGGTTAGACCGAAGGTCGCGTGGAGATCGACGACCATTGCGCCATGTGTCTCGGCGATGCGTCGAATTTGTTCGGCTACATTCCGCATGGTCTCGGCGAAAAAGAAATCCGTCAGTCGCTTTCCCTGTTCCACGGGCGGCGGCGTGAAAGCGATCAACGGAATTTTCGCTGTCCTGAACACGCGGACGATCTTTTCGTAGGACCTCGCGATACCCGCGAGGTAGTCCGACTCGGGCGCCATTTTCGCATCGTTGGTTCCGACGAGAAGTGCTGCGATCTTCGGCTTCGCCGCATGAGCGAGGTGTTCGATCTTCGGCTCGAGCGCTTCCGTCCAAATACCGGAATACCCAGCGTTGATGACCGAAAGCCCGCCGATCCTGTTCCAGTAGAATCCCTCGACGATGGAATCGCCGACGAACAGCACGTTGTTCGGCCCGGCCGCCGCGACATGTGTCGCAACGATGCTGTCGCGGATCAGCCAATGGGAGGCGAACGAGTTCGGTTGCGCGGTCAAGAGAACGGCAGCCCTCCGCTATTCGATGCCGAGCTTCGACTTCAGGAGCTCGTTGACGGCCTGCGGGTTCGCTTTGCCGCCAGTCGATTTCATCACCTGGCCGACGAACCAACCGAGCAGCGTCGGCTTGGCCTTCGCCTGCTCGACCTTTTCGGGATTGGCGGCGATGATCTCATCGATGGCTTTTTCGATCGCGCCGGTATCGGTCACCTGCTTCATGCCGCGCGCCTCGACGATCTGGCGCGGATCGCCGCCTTCGGTGAAGACGATCTCGAACAGATCCTTGGCGATCTTGCCTGAAATGACGCCCTCACCGATCAGGTCGACGATGCCGCCGATCTGCTCAGCCGACATCGGCGATGATGCGATGTCTTTGCCTTCCTTATTGAGGCGACCGAAGAACTCGTTGATGACCCAGTTCGCAGCGATCTTGCCGTCACGTCCCTTGGCGACGTTCTCGAAGAAATCGGCCGAGGCGCGCTCTGCAACAAGAACGCCGGCATCGTAGGCCGAGAGACCGTAGGAGGACACGAAACGAGACTTCTTGGCGTCCGGCAATTCGGGCAGGTGCTGCGCAAGCGCATCCACATACGCCTGGTCGAATTCGAGCGGCAGCAGATCCGGGTCGGGGAAGTAGCGATAATCGTGCGCCTCTTCCTTCGAGCGCATGGAGCGTGTCTCGCCCTTGCCCGGATCGAAGAGGCGGGTCTCCTGGTCGATCTTGCCGCCGTCCTCGATGATGCCGATCTGACGCCGCGCTTCGTACTCGATCGACTGGCCGATGAACCGGATCGAGTTGACGTTCTTGATTTCACACCGCGTACCGAGAGCCTCTCCGGGACGACGAACGGAAACGTTCACGTCGGCGCGCAGATTGCCCTTTTCCATGTCGCCGTCGCAGGTGCCGAGATAGCGCAGGATCGTCC
>NZ_JBFUKD010000574.1:0-2404 GCF_056401005.1 Microvirga sp. P4_G7
CGCGCCAGCGCTTCATGCTCCGCGCGGGCTTCGTGGGGCGCAAGTTGATCGACGGATTTGATGAGCGTGGGTTTGTCTGCTGCCATGACCGACTCGGAAACGGTTTGGATGCACCATAATGCTTGCGCCGCAAAAGTGGCTACCGGTTTTGCGGTTGATCAACGGATCACGCGGCAATTCTCAAATCGGTCGGACTCGCCGACGAGCAGTTTCAGCGGTCCGCGTCGAGAAGACGAGCGGCAGCCGCGCGGGCTTCCTCGGTGATGGTCGCGCCGGCGAGCATTCGGGCGATCTCCTCGCGGCGCGGCATATCCTTCAACGGCATCACCCGCGTCGCAACGCGCTCCGAGCCGTTGACGCCCTCCTTGGCGATGAGGAAATGGTGAAACGCCTGCGCCGCCACCTGCGGCGCATGGGTGACCGCCATCACCTGGACGCCACGGGCAAGACRGGCGAGGCGCTGGCCGATCGCGTCGGCCACGGCGCCGCCCACGCCTGTATCGATTTCGTCGAACACGAGTGTCGGCGCAGAACCGCGGTCGGCCAACACGACCTTGAGGGCCAGCATGAAGCGTGACAGCTCGCCGCCCGATGCCACCTTCATCAGCGGCCCCGGCCGCGTGCCGGGGTTGGTCTGGGCCCAGAACTCCACCCGGTCGAACCCGCCGGGCTCGCGGCTGGTCTCGTCGGTCTGGATCTCAGTGATGAAACGCGCCCGTTCGAGCTTCAACGGCGGCAGTTCGGCCAAGACCGCGGCATCGAGTGCCGCTGCCGCCTTGCGCCGACCCTTGGAGAGCGAAACGGCAGCCTTGCAATAGGCGGCATCGGCGCTCTTGAGCGCCTGCTCCAACCCGACGAGCTTTTCTTCTCCTGCGTCGATGGCGGCGACGTCGTCGGCAAAGCGCTGCCGCAAAGCCGCCAGTTCGTCGGCCGGCGTATCGAATTTTCTGGCCGCAGCCCGCAGAGAAAACAGTCGCTCCTCAGTCTGCTCCAGCTCACGCGGATCGAACTCAGCCGCCCGGATCGCCTCTTCCAAGGCAGCCCGCGCCTCATCGATGGCGACGAGAGCCGCGTCGAGGGCTTTTACGCTCGGCTCGACGAGCTTGGGCGCCTGAGCGGCGCGCCGCTCGAGCTTTCGCACGGCGGCGGACAGGACGGGAACCGGCGAAGAGGCACCGCCGACGGCATCGAAGGCGTCCGTCAGTTCCTGAGCCACCTTTTCGGACTGCATCATAACCGCGCGACGATCGGCCAGTGCCGCTTCCTCGCCGGGCTTGGGATTGAGGGTCTTCAGCTCTTCCACCGCATGGCGGAGAAAATCGGAATCGCGGCGGGCCTTCTCGACCCTGTCGCGGTGCTCCTGGAGCTTGGCCCTGGCCTCGCGGACCGTCCTGGCGGCGTCGGCCACCGCACGCGTTTCAGCGCCCAGCGAGCCGAAGGCATCGAGGATCGAGCGATGGGTCACCGGGTCGACGAGAGCGCGGTCGTCATGCTGTCCGTGGATCTCGACGAGGGTCGCGCCGATCGCTTTCAGGACCTGAACGCTGACCGGTTGATCGTTGACGAACGCACGCGTCCGACCGTCCGCGACCTGGATGCGCCGCAGGATGAGGTCGCCATCCGTGTCGATTTCCGCCTCGGCGGCTATACGGCGCGCGGGGTGATCGCCGGGACAATCGAAGACCGCCGTGATCTGGCCCTGAGCTTCGCCGTGGCGCACGAGGCTGCCGTCGCCCCTGCCGCCGAGGGCGAGGGCGAAGGCGTCGAGCAGAATGGACTTTCCCGCTCCGGTTTCACCCGTGAGGACACTGAGGCCCTCATGAAAGTGAAGCTCGAGCTTGTCGATCAGCACAATGTCGCGAATCGCCAGCTGGATGAGCATGGAAGGTGGGGCTTAACCCGTCTTTTGGCCGACCTGCGGCACGCCACGGAAGGCTTTCGAAATCCACGACTGCGAATCCTCGCGCGGCTCGACGCCGCCCTTGGCGAGCAGGTTGAAGGCGTCCTTGTACCAAGGACTGTCGGGGAAGTTGTGGCCGAGAACCGCCGCGGCCGTCTGCGCTTCGGCGACGATGCCCATGGCCATATAAGCTTCCACGAGACGCTCGAGAGCCTCTTCCACATGGCGGGTGGTCTGATAGCGGGACACGACGGAGCGGAAGCGATTGATGGCGCCGGAATAATTGCGCTTCTGCAGGTAGAACCGTCCGATCTCGACTTCCTTGCCCGCGAGCTGGTCGCGCGCGATCTGGATCTTCTGCTTGGCGTCCTTGGCGTATTCGGACGTCGGATAGCGATCCACCAGGTCCTGCAGCGTCGCCAGGGCGCGCTCGGAGGTTTCCTGATCGCGGGTGATATCCGGGATCTGATTGTAATAGGACATCGCCAGGAGATACTGCGCGTA
>NZ_JBFUKD010000575.1:0-2400 GCF_056401005.1 Microvirga sp. P4_G7
TTCTAGCCACGTTGGTCGGCATTGTTCCGCCATGCCTGGGATTCACGCTCGCCGGCAGCGGTCTCGACGAGACTGTGAATGCGAGACAGGATGCCTACAAAGCCTGCCTCGCCGCCGGTGGGGACGATTGCCGCTTTGTTTTTTCGGTGAGCGATCTCGTTACACCGGAGCTGTTTCTTGCCTTGCTTCTGTTGGCGCTCCTGGCACTGGTTCCGGTTGTGATCCGCTGGTGGCGTCACAGGCGCAACAAGATCGGGCGCATCAAGATCGGGCGCATCAAGATCGAAGGAGAGCCACCGCCGTGAGCGACATCCTGAGACCGGATCTCTGCGTGATCGGAGCGGGGCCGGGCGGCCTGTCGGCGGCGGCCATGGCGGCCTCGTTCGGCGTCAGTGTCGTGCTGGTCGAGGAGAGCGAGATGGGCGGCGCCCTGCGAAGCGCGGCGATACCCTCGAAAATCCTTGCGGCAGCCGCCGGTCGGGTTTGCGCCGTTCCGGGCGAACAGGCTTTGGGAAGTCGGCTTGGGGAGCTCTCTTCGCTCGACGCCAACAGGGCGCAGGCCAGGGGAGAGCGCATTCTCAGCGCGTTGGACCGATCYTTTTCGGTTGAACGCTGCGCCGCCATCGGGATCAAAGTGATCCAGGCCGCCGCGAAATTCATCGATGCCACAAGGGTGAAGGCGGGATCTCATGTCATCCAGGCCCGCCATTTCATCATTGCCACCGGCGGGACGACGCACGAGCCCGCCATTTCAGGTCTTGCGGAAATCCCCTATCTGGCGCCGGAGACGCTCCCCGGCTTCGAGACCGTGCCGCCCCGTCTTCTGATCTTGGGAAGCTCGGCAATTGCCGTCGAACTGGCGCAGGCCTGTTGCAGGCTCGGGTCGGACGTGACCGTGATCGAACCGTCGGACCGGATTTTGAAGCACGAGGATCCGGAGATGGCCGCCGTGATCGAACGATCGTTGGTGGCGGACGGCGTCGTCATCAGGACGCAGGCGTTGCCACAAGAGGTGACTGCGCACGACGATGGACAAATCCTCGTCCGTCTCGCGACCGGCGAGGCCCTCGAAGGGAGCCACCTCATGGTGGCGGCGGAGAGGCGGCCAACCGTCGCGGAGCTGGGCCTCGATGCGGCTGGCATCGCATTCGATGAGACGGGAATCGTCGTCGATCGCGGTCTCAAGACGTCCAACACGCGGGTCTATGCGATCGGCGACTGCGCCGGCGGCCATGCCGCGCGCGCCGGGGGCTCGGTCCAAGCGGCTCAGCATCAGGCCGGTCTCGTGGTGCGCAACGCGCTGTTTCGTTTGCCCATCAACCTCGAAACCGCCCCTATCCCGCGCGTCGTCTGGACCGCTCCCGAGCTGGCTGTCGTGGGACTGACCGAAGAGGAGGCGCGTGCTTCGCACCGCTCCATCCGGGTGCTGCGCTGGCCGTTGGCCGAGAACGACCGCGCGAGGCTCGATGGTACGGCCCGCGGCCACGTGAAAGCGCTCGCTACGCCTCGGGGGCAGATCCTGGGCTGCGCCATTGCGGGCGAGCGGGCGAGCGAATTGATTGCACCCTGGGTGCTCGCCCTTGCCCACAACCTGAAAATAGCGGATCTCGCCGGCGTGGCTCTTCCCTATCCGACCTTGTCCGAGGCGACCAAGAAGGCCGCGGTGGAATTCGTGAAGCCGGCGACCCAAAACCCTTGGATCCGGCGTGTGATCGGCATCACCCGGATTTTCGGGTAGGGGCGGCGATGAACAGCAACCGGCCCATGATCAATCGTCTGTCCGGCAGTATCGGTCTTTCCGGCCGCCTACTCGTTCTGACGGTGCTCTTCGTGACGATCGCGGTCGTGCTCATCTATCTGCCGTCCGTCGCCAATTTCCGTCACAACTGGCTCAACGACCGTTTGGCTGCGGCACAGGTCGCGGCCCTCGTGCTCGACGCCGCGCCCGAGGAGACTCTCTCGGAGGAACTCGAACTGCGCTTGCTCGAGGGCGTTGGCGCCAAGGCGATCGCCGTGCGGGGTGGCGGCCGCCGCAGGCTTCTGGCCGCAGGCGAGGTGCCGCCTGAAGTCGGAAAGACCGTCGATCTGCGCAGCATGACCTGGGCGAGGTCGATCCGTGATGCGGTCGAGACGCTCCTCGTTCCGACCGAAATGCCGATCCGCGTGATCGGGCCGGGCATGGGCGTCGATTTCGTCGAGATGATTTTCGACGAGCGACCGCTCCGGCGGGCGATGCTCGATTTTTCACGCAACATCCTGCTGTTGTCGCTCATCATTTCAGGCGTGACCGCGAGCCTCCTCTATTTTGCCCTTCAATGGGTGATCGTGCGCCCCGTTCGGCGGCTCGCCGGCAACATCGCGGCCTTCGCCGGCCGTCCAGAGGACGCTGCTCGCGTGATC
>NZ_JBFUKD010000576.1:0-2397 GCF_056401005.1 Microvirga sp. P4_G7
CCTCAAGGCTGCTTTGAAAGAGAACCTCAAGCGGCGCAAGGCGCAAGCCCGGGGCCGAGCTCAGCAGCCCGACGCGGGGAATCCGGAGCCGGATCGAGCCGGCGAGACGTCGGAGTAAATTATTTGAACGGCCGGACAACGGCCCGATTTTTGTAAGGAAGTTTCATGGACCGCATTCGCATCCGGGGCGGYGCGCCCCTCAACGGCATCATCCCCATTTCGGGCGCGAAGAACGCCGCGCTGCCATTGATGATCGCGAGCCTCCTGACCGAGGAGACCCTCGAACTCGGCAACGTTCCGCGGCTCGCCGACATCTCGTCGCTGCTGCGGATCCTGAGCAATTTCGGCGTCGATCATATGATCGCCGGCCGCCGTCCCGGTGAGACGGCCGAGACCGGCCAGACGATTCGCCTCTCGGCGCGGTCGATCATCGACACCTGCGCCCCCTATGAACTGGTCTCGACTATGCGGGCGAGCTTCTGGGTGATCGCGCCGCTTCTGGCTCGGTTCGGCGAAGCGCGGGTCTCGATGCCTGGGGGCTGCGCCATCGGCACGCGGCCGGTGGATCTCCTGATCATGGCGCTCGAAAAGCTCGGCGCCGATATCGAGATCGACGGCGGCTACGTGGTCGCCAAAGCCCCCAAGGGCTTGAAGGGCGCGGAGATGGATTTTCCGAAGGTCACGGTCGGAGGCACCCATGTCGCGTTGATGGCGGCAGCCCTTGCCCGCGGAACGACGGTCATTAGAAATGCGGCCCGTGAACCCGAAGTGGTGGATCTGGCCGAGTGCCTGACCAAGATGGGTGCGAAGATCGAGGGCGCTGGCCGATCCGAGATCGTGGTCGAGGGCGTCGCGCGTCTCGGCGGCGCGACTCATGACGTCCTGCCGGACCGGATCGAAACCGGCACCTATGCCATGGCGGTGGCGATGACCGGCGGTGATGTGGTGCTCGAGAACACCCGGCCGGAACTGCTCGATTTCGCCCTCGACGTCCTGCGCCAGGCCGGGACGGACATCAGCCCGAGTGAAAACGGCATTCGCGTGCGTCGCAACGGCAACGGCATCCAGGCCGTCGACATGACGACCGATCCGTATCCGGGGTTTCCAACGGACCTGCAGGCCCAGTTCATGGCCTTGATGACCAAGGCGAACGGCACCTCGCGCATTCGCGAGACGATTTTCGAGAATCGGTTCATGCACGTGCAGGAGTTGGCCCGTCTCGGCGCCAGGATCCGCCTCGACGGCGACAGCGCCTACGTGGAGGGCGTCGACACCCTGAAGGGCGCGCCCGTGATGGCGACCGATCTGCGCGCTTCGGTATCTCTCGTGATCGCCGGGCTTGCGGCGGAAGGCGAGACGACGATCAACCGGGTCTATCACCTCGATCGCGGCTTTGAAGCGCTCGAAGCCAAACTCGGACGCTGCGGCGCCGATATCGAACGCATCAAGGGATGAGCCTCAGAGAACGCAGTAGCGGCCTCAGCTCGGCTTAGGTGGCGGTCACGCGGTCGTGCGAGGTTGGCGATGGCCAAGGAGGAGCCTCACGATGGCCATCACTATTACCGCCTTTGAACGGTCACCCGATGGCGGCAAAGGGCTGGCGCGTGATACGCGCGTTCGTTGGGCGCTGGAGGAAGTGGGCCAGCCTTACGAAGTTCGTCTTGTTTCGTTCAGGGCGATGAAGGAATCCGCACATCTGGCGCTTCATCCCTTCGGGCAGATTCCGACCTACGAAGAAGGCGATCTCGGCTTGTTCGAGACGGGGGCGATCGTCTTCCATATCGCCGAGCGCCACGCGGGCCTGCTGCCGGCCGATGCCGATGCGCGGGCGCGCGCGATCACCTGGATGTTTGCCGCGCTCARCACRGTGGAGCCGCCGATCCTTGAACTCGGAACCGCCAAGCTCCTCGAGGGCGATAAGGCCTGGACCAAGGAGCGCCTGCCTCTGGTCGAGGATCGCGTCCGCGACCGGCTCAGGCAACTTTCGGCTCGCCTTGGCAGTGCCGACTGGCTCGATGGTGGTTTCAGCGCAGGCGACCTGATGATGGTGTCGGTGCTGCTCAGGCTGAAATCATCGGGCATTCTGGACGAATATCCGAACCTCGCCACCTATGTGGCCCGTGGCGAAGCGCGGCCCGCCTACAAGCGGGCTTTTGACGCTCAATTGGCGGTTTATACCGGCAAGACACCGACCGATTCATCAACTGGAGCATGACGTTGTCGAAAAACCGTTTCGCACTTTTCGGCGTCATGCTCTAGGTAGCTCTTGAAGCTCAAGAAGAGGTTGCCGTTCCATGGAGCTGCTCAAACTCGTCGCCCTCGATCAGGAAGACCTCACGGTCATCTCGACCTATCTTCAGGATGCGATCGTGAATGTCGGCGATATCGCTTATCTGC
>NZ_JBFUKD010000577.1:0-2397 GCF_056401005.1 Microvirga sp. P4_G7
CAGTTGTCCCCGTCGGCGATCTTTTTCATCGTGCCGCGGAGAATTTTGCCCGAGCGCGTCTTCGGCAGCCGCCCGACCGTAATCGCGAGCTTGAACGCCGCCACAGGGCCTATCCGTTCGCGCACCAGCGCCACCAGCTCCGTCTCGACCTGGGCGGGCGGCCGATCGACGCCGGATTTGAGCACCACGAACCCGCACGGCACCTCGCCCTTGAGCGCGTCCTTGACGCCGATCACCGCGCATTCGGCAACGGAGGGGTGTGAGGCCAGGACCTCCTCCATCCCGCCGGTCGACAGGCGGTGGCCAGCGACGTTGATGATGTCGTCGGTGCGGCCCATGACGTAGACGTAGCCGTCCTCGTCGAGGAAGCCCGCGTCGGACGTGTTGTAATAACCGGGATAGGTCGTGAGGTAGGCCTCGCGGAACCGCTGGTCGGCATTCCAGAGCGTCGGCAGGCAACCCGGCGGAAGCGGCATCTTGATGGCGATGGTGCCCATCGTATTGGCGGGAACAGGCTTGCCGCCCTCATCGAGCACCTGAACGTCATAGCCCGGCATCGGCACGGTCGGAGAACCGTATTTCAGCGGTAATGCGCCGAGGCCGAGCGGGTTGCCGGCGATCGCCCAACCGGTTTCCGTCTGCCACCAATGGTCGATGACGGGAACGCCCAACATTCCCTCCGCCCATTTGAGCGTATCAGGGTCGGCTCGCTCTCCCGCGAGAAACAGCGAGCGGAAGCGCGACAGATCGTATTGCGCCAGGAGAGACCCGCTTGGATCCTCCTTCTTGATGGCGCGAAAGGCCGTTGGCGCGGTGAACAGGCTGACGGCGCCGTGTTCGGCAATGACCCGCCAGAACGCGCCCGCGTCCGGCGTTCCCACCGGCTTGCCCTCATAGAGGATCGTCGTGCAGCCGTGCAGAAGAGGCCCATAGACGATGTAGGAATGTCCGACGGCCCAGCCCACATCGGAGGCCGACCAGTAAACTTCGCCCGGTGCGATATCGTAGAAATTCGACATCGACCACTTGAGCGCGACGAGGTAACCGCCCGTATCGCGCACCACGCCTTTCGGTTTTCCCGTCGTCCCCGAGGTGTAGAGAATATACAGGGGGTCGGTCGCCAGAACCGGCACGCATTCGGCGACACGCTTCTCGGCCTTGGCCTTGGCGACCTCTTCCGCCCAATCGCGATCCCGGCCCGCCACCAATGTCGCTTCCGCCTGCGGCCGTTGAAGAACGAGGCACACCGGCGGCTTGTGGCGGCTGAGATCGATAGCCTCGTCGAGGAGCGGCTTGTAGGGCACGACGCGCGTCGGCTCGATCCCGCAGGAGGCCGACAATATGAGTTTTGGCTCGGCGTCATCGAGGCGTGCAGCGAGCTCGCGCGAGGCAAATCCGCCGAAGACGACCGAATGGATCGCGCCGATCCGGGCGCAAGCCAACATGCCGATCAACACTTCGGGAACCATCGGCATGTAGAGAATGACCCGGTCGCCCTTCGCGACGCCGAGGTCGCGAAGCACGGCAGCCAGCGTCGCGATCTCATCGCGCAATTCGGTGTACGTGAAGGAACGCCTCACACCCGTGACCGGACTGTCGTAGATGAGCGCCGCCTGATCGCCGCGCGTCTCGAGGTGGCGGTCGATCGCGTTGTGGCAAGCGTTGCAGGCTCCACCGACGAACCAGCGCCCATAGATCCCGGCATCGGCGTCGAAAATCGTCTTCGGCGGCTCGATCCAATCGATCTCTTGCGCCGCCTCCGCCCAGAAAGCTTGCGGGTTCGATTTCCACGCTGCGTAAACGTCGTGGTAGCGGGAGCGGGCTGATGTCATGGTTGATCTCATGGCGTGACCCCGTTGTCGGAACCGCATGGGACGTGCGCGTCTCGCTGTGGTAGCAGGCGTGCAGGCCGAGGTCAGCGGCGACTTTCGACGAGTTCTTGATGATCACCGATCCGTTCTTCTACGCGGCAGCTGTGCCCGCCGTCATTCTCATGGGCATGGCAAAAGGCGGATTGTCCGGGCTGGGCCTCCTCTCCCTGCCGCTGATGGCGTTGGTCGTCTCGCCCGTACAATCGGCGGCGATCATGCTCCCCATTCTGATCATCCAGGACGTGGTCACGGTCTGGGCCTACCGTCGCACCTGGGATCTGCGCAACATCCTCATTCTTCTGCCGAGCGGCATCGTCGGCATCATCTCCGGCTTTCTTCTCGCGGCAAAAGTGTCCGACGCTGCCGTCACGCTTGCGGTCGGCCTGATCTCCCTCGTTTTCGCCCTACGGCGGATCATCATCGAACGGCGCAAGACCTTGCCCGAACCTGCCGCAGCCGACGTGCCGCGGGGTCTTTTCTGGGGATGGGTCACAGGCTTCACGAGCATGATCGCCCATGCGGGGGG
>NZ_JBFUKD010000578.1:0-2391 GCF_056401005.1 Microvirga sp. P4_G7
TTGAACAGCACATCGACGTAGTAATTCGTGGACTGGTAACTGCTCGTCGGAAACAGGCTCGAGCTGCCGTAGGCGAACACGCCCGCATTGGTCGGTGCCGTGAGTGGACCACTAGTAAGCGGGCTGGAGAAGAAGTTGGTGGTGTCCGAATAATGACCCGTGCTGGTGTGGTACGAGGCCACGTAGGTCGTTCCCGGCGTTACGGCGATCGGATTTGAGAACGTCGCAGTTTGCCAACCCGTTGCGGTTTCGTTGTTGAACGTCGCAGTGGCGAGGGCCTGGCCGGTGCTCGACCAGAGCGTTCCGGTATGCGGACCTGTGTTTCCTGCGCCCTTGTAGAACTGGATGCCGCTGATTGTTCCTGCCTGCGAGGCCACGAACTTCACGCCCAATTCGACAGAGCCCGTATCGGAATCGCTCGCGACGGCAGGTGTGGCCGTGTCGGCGAAGAGGCCCAACGGTGTCGAGCCGGGCGGCACGACCGAAAGGCTGACATTGGCAGAAGACGTTCCGCCTTTTCCGTCGGAAATCGAGTATGTGAACCCGGCCGCGCCCGTGTATCCCGCATCCGGCGTGAACAGGATTTGCGTGCCCTGTGCGTTGAGAGTGGCGATGCCGTGGGACGCCGCACTGACACCTGTAACCGTCAAGACATCGCCGTTGGGATCGCTGTCGTTCGACAGCAAAGTGGACGTCGCGATCGATTGCGGTGTGTCGCGCAGCAATGTCGGCCCCAGGTCGTTCACCGCAACAGGCGGCAGTTCTCCGAGCGGGTTGAACATGACATCGACGAAGTAATTCGTCGCCTGGTAGCTGCTCGTCGGGAATAAGCTCCCGCTGCCATAGGCATAGACGCCCGCATTGACGGGCGCCGTCAACGGCCCGTTGGTGACCGAAGTCGAGAAGTAGTTCGGCGTGTCGGAATAATGCCCCGTCGTGGTGTGATAGGAGGCGACATAGGTCGCGCCCGCCGTGACCGTGACGGGATTGGAGAACGTTGCAGTCTGCCAACCGCTCGCCGTCTCGTTGATGAACGTCACAGTCGCAAGCGCCTGGCCGGTGCTCGACCAGAGCGTGCCGGTATGGGGGCCTGTGTTGCCAGCGCCCTTATAGAACTGGATGCCCGTGATGGTACCCGCGGAAGAGGCTTGGAACCGCATGCCGAGTTCAACCGATGCAGTATCGGCCGCACTGGCGACGGCGGGCGTCGCCGTATCGGAGAACATGCCGAGGGGGGTGGCGCCTGGCGCGACGACGCTGAGCGACACGGTAGCGGAGGAAGTGCCGCCATTGCCGTCCGAAATCGCGTACGTGAATCCCGCCGCGCCCGTATATCCCGCGTCAGGCGTGAAGACGACGGCGGTGCCCTGTGCATTGAGCACGGCAGTGCCGTGAGAAGCGGCGCTGACGCCGGTGACGGTCAAGGCGTCGCCGTTCGGATCGTTGTCGTTGGAAAGCAGGAAAGCGGTCGTGATCGTTTGCGGCGTGTCTCGCGTCACCGTCGGGCCGGTATCGTTGCTCGCGACCGGCGGTTGTGCGCCTCCAGCGGTAAACAGGACATCGACGAAATAGTTCGTCGCCTGGTAAGTCCCTGTCGGAAACACGCTCGAAGCGCCGTATCCGAATACGCCCGCATTCACTGGGGTCGTCAGCGGGCCCGTGGTGATCGCCGAGGTGAAGTAGTTCGGCGTATCGGAGTAATGGCCTGTCGTCGTGTGGTACGACGCGACATAGGTTGCGCCCGCGGTGACCGCGACGGGGTTGGAGAAGATGGCCGTCTGCCAGCCGCTGGCAGTCTCGTTGACGAATGAAACCGTCGCGAGAACCTGACCGGTGCTCGACCAGAGGGTTCCCGTATGCGGGCCTGTGTTGCCGGCTCCCTTATAGAACTGAATTCCGGTGATCGTACCAGCGGTCGTCGCTTGGAATTTGACACCCAATTCGACAGACGCGGAATCCGCGGCACTGGCTACGGATGGCGTTGCCGTGTCGGGGAAAATACCCAGGGGAACAGCCCCAGGCGGCACGATGTTGAGCGTGACGTTGGCTGACGACGTGCCGCCATGTCCGTCCGACACCGTATAGGTGAATCCCGCTGACCCGGTATAGCCAGCCTCCGGCGTGAACAATACCGCAGTGCCCTGCGCGTTGAGCACAGCCGTTCCATGCGTCGCGCCGCTGACACCTGTGACGGTCAGAACGTCACCATTCGGATCGGTATCGTTGGCCAGAAGAGAGGCGGTAGTGAGGGACAGCGGCGTGTCACGTGCGATTGCCGGTCCGGTATCGTTGAGGGCGACCGGCGCCTGTTCGGAACCGGGCGCGAACATCACGTCGACCCAATAATTTGCGTTCCCCCCGCTGAGCGATGGGAAGATTCCGTTCGCGCCG
>NZ_JBFUKD010000579.1:0-2385 GCF_056401005.1 Microvirga sp. P4_G7
CTGCTTGACCGTTTCCACGCGCGCCAACGGCAACATCGGAAACGTCACGATGGAAATCTCCCACAGATCGAGCTTCTCGAGCCGCCGCAATCCGGTCGGCCGTTCGGCGCGCGCCCGGTCGACCCGAAAGCCGATCGAGAGCCCGTCGACGGCGCCGTCGCGCAACAGCGCATGAATATCCCGCGCGCGAGCGACCGCCAGATTGAGCCGCCCCCGCACGCGAAGGCCCTTACGGTCCTCCTCGATGGCGAGCCAGCGCCCGATCGGCTCGCACGGATCGTGCTGCCACAAAAGCCGCACATCGGCGGCTGCGCGTTTCTTCAGGCTCTCGGCGAAGGCTCCCGGGATCACCACGTCACGCCCGAGATCGGGGATGCCGAAGAGACTGGCGTAACCTTCGAACACGCCGTCGGTCGCGACCGCGCGGACCGGCTCGGCGACCAGTTTCAATTCCCGCGCGAGAGGCGGGACATGGCATGTCATTGGGCATCTCCCCGAACGGGCTTGGATGGACGCTGTCCGAGTTTTTCGAGTTGGCGCACGAAATCCCGAAACACGAGAGCGGGCTTGTGCTGCGCATCCCGCGACGTCTTCGGCTTTCGAGCGACGCGCGTCGACGTTCGTGTCATGATTCAATCTCCCGAGTGTCGATGGTTGAAGAGCGCGAGCTCGCGGACGAAATCGTCGAAGCGCCTGTTCGCCGCGAAAAGATCGCGCAGGGTTGCCGCAAGCAAAGTCGAAGCACCGCCGGCCCAGATGAAGAGCGCGAGATGAGCGAGGTCACCGCGCAGAATGATCGCTTCGGTCACCCGGTCGATGATGTTCATGATTGTTTCCAATGCGGACGAGGATTCGATCGAGGCGCGAGAGCCGACCTCAAGCGGCCGTTGATCGGCCGTATCCCACCGCCTCCCGTTTTTCGTCCTCGCTCAAGAACGTTGCTGCGGTGACACGGCGCCACAGGCTCTCGCGCTCGGTCGCCAGAGCTTCGATGGCATCGAGGTCGGGTTCCAGCCGCAACGCGTCGCCAAAGATCGGCGAAAGCCAATGACACAAGGATTCAGCCGTTCGCTTGGCCAGGGGAATGACGGTCTGGCGATAGAACGCGCGATTGGCCTCCGCGTAGTTCGCATGCGTGCTGTCTCCCGGCAGACCGAGAAGCAAGGGCGGTACGCCGAAAGCGAGTGCGATCTCCCGCGCGGCTCCGGCTTTGGCCTCGACGAAATCCATTTCCTTCGGCGACAAGGAGAGCGGTTTCCAATCGAGCCCGCCTTCCAGCAAGAGCGGTCGGCCTGCATTCGCCGCGCCCTGATAGTTCGTTTCGAGCTCGTCCTTCAGACGGTCGAACTGCGCATCGCTGAGGGAGGCTTGCCCCACGACGAGAGCGCCGCAGGGCCGCGCGGCGTTGTCGAGCAGCGCCTTGTTCCATGCGCCGGCGGCGTTGTGGATATCGAGCGCGGTCGCGGCGGCTTCCATCGGCGCGAGGCCATAATGATCGTCGGTCGGATGAAACTGAGTCAGATGCAGGATCGGCGACGGATCACCGGCTGCATGAGCAAACCGGACATTCTGCGTACCCACCGTGTACTCGAAGGCGGCGGGCCAACCGTCGCTGCCGGGAACGATACGCATCCGATCCGGACGCAACGCATGAAGCTCGCGCGGAATACCGTCGACGAAGACGGCCTCCACATAGGCGTTCCCGGAAACGAGAAGATGTCCATAAACGCTCTCGAGAAAACGCTGCCGACCCTCGCGCGCGTTCGGCCGTTGGAGCAGCGCGAGGAGCGGATGTTCGTCCGCTGCTTTTGTCCCGACCATCAATGTCAGCGGAATCGCGGCGGCGGCTTCGGCGAGAAGGCGCACCGAGCGATGAACGACCGCGTTCTTTTGAAAGCCTTCTCGGGCGAGCGTCGCATAATCTCGTGGCGTCCAAAGCGCGCGACCGCCGATATAGAACGCCACCGCGCTCAAGGCACGCGAAGCCTTGGCCTCGGGCGCGGCCCGAAGCAAACGTGTCAACAGATTGGGCATGAAAACTCCGGCGATCAGAAAATCGAAACGTCGTCGCGTCGCTGAAGCGCACACGGCCGCGAGGCGCCGGCTACAGCATCCGAACGCGTGGTTCGCAGGCGCGCAGCATCAGTTCCGTGAGCGCCCAGACCAATGCATCCAGACGGTCCGGCGAACGGTTGGACGTCAGCCCGGTCGGGCCGAAATCGCACAGCTCGTCCTCGAGCTCCGGCAACGGACCCACATGGTGCACGCGGCCTTGCGCATAGAGCACGGAGACCGGTTCGGCGCGCAGATATTTTCCGCGCGTGGCGCGCACGGATTTCACCGGAACGCTGCGATCGACTTCGTTGATCACGCTCGTCACCATGT
>NZ_JBFUKD010000580.1:0-2382 GCF_056401005.1 Microvirga sp. P4_G7
GTCCAGTACCAGCATAGGCCCGGCGCCGGCGCCGCGGGCGCGCTTCCGATCGCCGCCGCCGCTACGATTGTGCCGAGGGCAACGCCGCCGACGATCGTTCCGTAATAGGGCCGGCGCGTCCACCCGCGCACAGGCCGGGCGACGACGTTCACATTCGTGCGACGAACATTCACGTTCGCGCCGCGATTGATGTTGACGTTCGGGTTGCGGACCGTGTTGTGCCGAACAGCGGCATTCCCGCGGGCTGCAGGGGCATGGCCCCTTCCGCCACCGCGCATCGCAGCATATTCGGCATGGCATGCGAGCATTGTGGGCGCCGAGGGCGGGGCGCTGGCGGAGGAGCGGCTGGTTTCCGCCGCTTCTCCTACGCACGTCGTCACAAGCAGGAAAAATGAGGCTCCGCTAACGATCAGTTTTCTCATCATCGTGTTTCCCAGTGGCGAGGGTCAACCTGCTCTCTCCGCAAGGGGATTAAGCGGAGCTTTTCGTCAGGGAGCCAATCGTTCCGATCAATCTAAGGGAGTTCATGCCTGCTTCAACATGGACGCATTTTGACGGCATGTCCCTGCTAACGTTGACGGGAGACGTCCAGGACGGCATCTGTGAAGGCGCGGGGTGCCTCCTGGGGGAGATTGTGGCCAATGCCGCCTTCGATGACCCTGTGGGAATACTGTGCCGAGAATTTCTTCGCATAGGTGCTCGGGTCCGCGTGCGGCGCACCGTTCGCATCGCCCTCGAGCGTAATGGTGGGCACGGCAATGATCGGACCTGCGGCGAGCTGCTTCTCCAGCTCGTCATATTTAGGCTCACCCTCAGCCAGGCCGAGGCGCCAACGGTAGTTGTGAATGACGATTTCCACGTGATCCGGATTGTCGAGCGCGGTCGCGCTGCGATCGAACGTGGCGTCGTCGAAGTTCCATTTCGGCGAAGCGATACGCCAGATGAGCTTTGCGAAATCGCGGCGGTACCTGTCGTAGCCCGCACGACCGCGTTCCGTGGCAAAGTAATATTGATACCACCATTGGAGTTCTGCGCTCGGGGGAAGAGGCACCCTATTGGCTTCGGGGCTGCCGATCAGGTAGCCGCTCACCGAAACCATGCCCTTGCAGCGCTCCGGCCAGAGCGCCGCGATGATGTTGGCGGTGCGCGCGCCCCAATCGTAACCTGCGATCGTGGCTCTCTCGATCTTCAACGCGTCCATCAGGGCGACCATATCGACGGCGATTGCCGATTGCTGGCCGTTGCGCATGGTTTCAGGCAAGAGAAACCGGGTCGTGCCATACCCGCGCAGATGCGGCACGATCACTCGGTAGCCGGCTGCGGCAAGCAAAGGCGCGACATCGGCATAGCTGTGAATGTCGTAGGGCCAGCCGTGCAGGATGAGGACGACGGGTCCCTCGGCCGGACCGACTTCAACGTATCCCACATCGAGCAGCCCGGCATCAATCTGCTTCAACGGCCCTAAGGAATTTTGCGGTGCCGGTTGCGCGCTCACCGATCTCAACGTCACCAACTGCGCCGCCGCGACAGTCACAGCTGCGGCGCTCAGGAAGCGGCGGCGAGCATGGTCGATCACTTCGGGCATTCTGGTGTCCATGGAGGTTCCTGCTCAACAAGCTTTGGTAGGCGTTTCGATTATTGCAGTTTGTCGAGCGTGATCGGCAGATTGCGCACCCGCTTTCCCGTGGCGTGATATATTGCATTGGCGATCGCCGCTGGAACACCCACGATCCCGATTTCACCCAATCCTTTGACGCCGAGAGGATTGACGATGTCATCCTGCTCGTCGACGAAGATCACCTTGATGTCGTGCACGTCCGCATTCACTGGAACATGGTATTCGGCGATATTGGCGTTCATGACGCGACCAAACGTGTG
This sequence comes from Microvirga sp. P4_G7, assembly GCF_056401005.1. NCBI lineage: Bacteria > Pseudomonadati > Pseudomonadota > Alphaproteobacteria > Hyphomicrobiales > Methylobacteriaceae > Microvirga > Microvirga sp. P4_G7. Next base: position 1,879 of record NZ_JBFUKD010000580.1, read on the forward strand.
ATCGATCAGCGTTTCCTCATGCAGGGCTATTCCGATTCCCCAGACGACACCGCCCATGACTTGGCTGTGTGCGGTCTTGGCGTTCAGGATACGGCCGGCCGCGACGGCGCTGACGATCCGCGTGACGCGTACGACGCCGAGTTGTTCATCCACCTTGACCTCGGCAAAGATCGCCGAATGCGTGTTATGGGCGTGCGAACCATTATTCGCGAATTCGGTGGCTTTTTCCTGTTCGATACGATCGACCCCACCGAGCCGCATCGCATCTGCGATCGTTACCTTGCGGGCGGCATCCTGCTTGCTGACGATCATGCCATCGGCGAGCACGACCTGTTCCGGCGTTTCAGCTGCGAGTGGCGAGTTCGGCATTTCTTTCGCAAGACGCAACAGTTCTTCCCGCACCGCCTTGCAGGTCGTAACAATCCCATTGGACACGGAGGCAGCAATCCACGACCCGCCCTCGACCGGTGATTGGGGTAGGGTGGAATCACCCAACCTGACGCC
>NZ_JBFUKD010000581.1:0-2380 GCF_056401005.1 Microvirga sp. P4_G7
AACCGGATGAGCGTCCGTGCTTGCGAGGCAAGCGGTTGCAATCATGAAAGCGGACTTCAATCCCACGCTGCTGTCGCGCGACGACATACTGGGCGCTTATCAATCGCCCGGCCGGCATACGCTGCAATTGCTCACCCCAAGCCTTGAGAATGCCGATCGTCCTGAACGGACGGCGGATCCGATCGAGAGTGAAGATGGAGGCGGCGCGGGCCGCACATCGGATGATCGCGCGACCGGCCCCGGCATCGCGAAGAGGTTGCGGCACGTCGCCAGTCATGATGCGCTGACAGGCCTCAGCAACCGGCATCACTTTCAGTCCCGTTTCAAGAAAGCACTCTCCCGCGCGCGACGGGACGGCGGCAAACTCGCCTTCGCCGTCCTCGACCTCGACGATTTCAAAGACGTGAACAATACGGCCGGGCACCAGGCCGGCGATGCCATTCTCGTCGAAACCGGACGCAACCTGCAGTCGGTTCTGCATTCCAACGACATCGTCGGGCGGTTCGGCGGTGACGAGTTCGCCCTCGTGCTCGCAAGCGTTCCGTCAGAGGCGGATATCGAACCGATCACGGTCCGGCTGCTCGACAGCGCCGCCGCTTCGGTATCGCGTTTCGCGCCGCAGATCCGCTCAAGCGCCAGCCTCGGTGTCAGCCTGTTTCCCGATCACGGCGTGGAAGCGAACGAGCTCATCGAGAACGCCGAAATCGCCCTCTACCGCGCGAAAGCTCAGGGTCGCGGTCGGGCCCAGGTGTTTCAACCGCAGATGCGCCAGGCCTTGACCGATCGCATCCAACGCATGTCGACGTTTCGAACCTTACTTGAAACCGGTGGCGTCAAACCGTTCTACCAGCCGCAAATTCGCCTGTCGGATCGGCGTGCCCACGGTTTCGAGGCGCTCGCCCGCTGGATCATGCCGAATGGAGAGATTCTCTATCCGTCGTATTTCCAGGCCGCATTGGAGGATCCCGAAGCTGCAATTCTCCTTGGCGAACACATGCTCAAAAGCATCAGCGACGATCTCCGCCATTGGCGTGACGTCGGAATGTCCTCCTGCAAGGTTTCGATCAACGTCACGGCGCCGGAGCTCGGTCGCGGAGATTATCCGGAGAAGGTTGCCGAGCTTTTCGCCTCGAAGGGCGTTCCGCTGTCACACCTGACAGTGGAAATCACCGAGTCGGTTCTCCTGGACGACAAGGTCGCACTTCTGATTCAGACTTTGTCGGACCTGCGCCGCCTCGGCGTCTCCATCGCTCTCGACGATTTTGGAACGGGCTTCGCAACGCTGACTCACTTGCGCAAACATCCGATCGACCAGATCAAGATCGACAGGTCGTTCATCGCCAATCTCACGACGAACGCCGACGATCACGCCATCGTCATCTCGATGCTTCGGTTGGCCCATAGCCTGAGCATGGAAGCCATCGCCGAAGGCGTCGAGACCGAAGAGCAATTGCGTTACCTGCGCTCGCTCGGCTGCGAATACGGACAGGGTTTCCTTTTCAGTAAGGCCATTCCCGCTCTCGAGGCCGAAGCCTATTTCCGGGAGCACCGTGCCTATCGCCGAGCGGAATTTCCCCGCTTCGAGGTCACATCGCGCAAGTGATCCCGATCAGTCGGCCTGTGCGGCCTTGAGGAAGTGATCGATGTCCTCCCTCAGGCGATCGAGCTGAACATCGAGCGTTTCCTTCGCGCTGGAGACGTGTTGCGCGGCTGCGGCTGCGGATCCGGCTGATCCATTGAGCATCTCGATGCTGCGTACGACGGCGCGGGTATGACTCGTCGTCTGCTGAACATTCACGGCGATTTCGGACGTGACGGCAGATTGCTCTTCCACAGCCGTCGCGATGGCGGTGGCGATCTGACTCACCTCCTCGATGACGCGGGCGATGTCTTCGATCTCCGTTGCGCTCTTCTCGGTGGCGTTCTGGATGGCGCCGATGCGCGCGCCGATCTCAGTCGTCGCCTGCGCCGTTTGGGTCGCAAGCGTTTTCACTTCTTGCGCGACGACCGCAAAGCCCTTCCCGGCTTCACCCGCATGCGCCGCCTCGATGGTGGCGTTGAGTGCGAGCAGGTTCGTCTGTGCGGCGATCTGGTCGATCAGATCGACGACATCGCCGATCTGCCTTGCCTGCTGTGCCAACCCGGCGACCGAAACCCTCGTGCGCTGCGCGGTCTCGAGCGCATTGCGCGCCACATCGGCCGAGCGGCTCGCCTGCTCGCCGATCTCGCGCACCGAGGCGGCCAGTTGCTCGGTCGCGGCGGCGCCGGATTGCATGTTCGATGCGGTCCGCTCCGATGCACTGGCGACCTCGCCGGCAAGGGAGCGTGCTTCGCCGGTTGCGGTGTCGAGCGTCACTGCGCTGCGAGAAAGGGCCTGGCT
>NZ_JBFUKD010000582.1:0-2380 GCF_056401005.1 Microvirga sp. P4_G7
CTATGCCCCTGTTGCGTGTTGCTAGCTTCATTCCGGAGGCCCTGTTCCGGCGGGTCCTGCATACCTATTGGCGAGTCTCCCGAGGGATGACGCTCGGCGTTCGCGCGGTCGTCGTAGACGAACAGAAACGGGTTTGCCTCATACGACACACCTACATTGCGGGTTGGCACTTGCCCGGTGGCGGTGTCGAGACGGGGGAAACGGCGCTCGAGGCTCTCGTGCGTGAATTGCGCGAGGAAGCGTGCATCGTCCCGACCGACACCCCGCGTTTGCACGGTGTCTTCTTTAACCGGAGGGTCTCGCGACGCGATCACGTGCTCGTCTATGTGATCCACGCCTTCACGAGGCTCGGCGACAAAGTGCCGGACGGCGAGATATTGGAGACCGGTTTCTTCCCGGTTGACCAGTTGCCGGACGGAACGAGTGCGCCGACCCGGCGACGCCTCGCGGAAATCTTCGATGAACGGCCCATCGAGACCACCTGGTGAGATCGTTTGCGCCACGAGCCCAAGACTGCTATTGGGCCGAAACAAGCCTGGGCAAAACGGGCTTGAGGGCAAATGGGCTTGAGGGAACGACACCTTCCATGACGACCGAGCGGACATCGCGACGACGAACCGGCTGACTTTTCTTCGCCGTTCCCATTGCCATGCTTTCCGCGAGTCTGTCCCGTGACCGAATTGTCGTYGATCATCCGTTCCGAACTTCCCGCCGATTCCGACGCCATCGAGCGCTTGCATGAGCGCACCTTCGGTCCTGGCCGCTTTGCTCGCACCGCGTCTCGTCTGCGCGAGGGGGTCGCCCACGACATGGCGCTCTCGTTTACGGCTCTGGTCGGCACTCTTCTCGTTGGATCGGTGCGGATGACACCGGTCTCGGCCGGGGCGGAAACCGCTTTCATGCTCGGACCCTTGACGGTCGAGCCGGCGTTTGAGAACCGCGGCATCGGCGCCGCGCTCATGCGCCGTTCGATCGATGCGGCGAGGGACAGAGGGCATACTCTGGTTCTGCTGGTCGGCGACGAGCCCTATTACGCCCGGTTCGGCTTCAAGCGCATTCCCCACCACCAGCTCGAACTGCCAGGCCCGGTCAACCCAGACCGCTTTCTGGCTTTGGAACTGGCCGAGGGAGCCTTTCAGCGGGCGCGAGGTTTGGTGACACCGCGAGCGAGCTGATCAGGCCCTCCGCCGACGTCCCTCGAGCACCCAGGCGAAGAGCGACGATCCCAGAAGAAGGGCGAGCCCGAGGAAACCCAGCGCCAGAGGGAACACCGACACGCCCTTGACGATGGCGCTTTCGCTCGGCCTGAATCCGATCCAATCGCTCCCCGAGAACCGGGACCCCGACCGCACCGTCGTCAGGCGTGGAACGATGACGTCCGTTCCTTCGGCGACCCGGCGGATCGAGCCGCCGGTGGGCTCGACGATGGGCTTTAGCGCTTCGGTGTTGCTGAAGACATCCGCGAGCTCGCGCGGATTGGCCGGTCCGAGGCTGACGAATGTCACCAGTTCGCCCGAGCGGAGCGTGTGAAGTCCGAGTTCGCGGCTTTCGATCCGTGCCGTGAAAAGACCGGGCTTTTCCTCGCTCAGCGTGATGGATCGCTGCGTGCCGCCGGGTGTGGTCATCGTCACGGGGTCCACCGTGTCGCTCATCGTCTGCCGCTCGACGCGGATCGTGCCGCCGTTGGCGGAGGCGCGCAATGCTTCTTCTTCGAGCGCCGGTTCCTTCATGAGCCAATGAGCCAGTCGGCGCAGGAGGTCGAGGTGCGGCCCGCCGTCCCTGTAGCCGCGCGCCCAGAGCCACGCATGATCGGACAAGAGAAGTGCGACGCGCCCTTTGTCCTCGCGTTTCAGGACGAGAAGAGGAAGATCGTTCGCGCCGGACATGAGCGTCGCGCCGTTCTGGACCTGCGCGCCGATGATCCGCAACCATTCGCCCCAGGCCGGCGGATTGGCCTCCGAACCGGGAAGCTCGCGGGTAACCGGGTGCCGAGATCCCGGCGAGGTGAGGCGCGCCTTGTACGGTTCCTCGACGATGCGGCCATCGGGTCGTGCGGGCAAGACGGCCGCGAGACGTGTCTGCGCGAGACTTCCGTAATCGGTAAACTCCGGCCCCGCCGCGATCAAAATTGCTCCGCCTTCGCGGACGTAGCGCACGATGTTCTCGAAATAGGCTGGAGGAAGAATGCTCTGGTTCGCATAGCGGTCGAAGATGATCAGGTCGAATTCCTTGATCTTCTGCTGAAACAGCTCGCGGGTCGGGAAGGCGATCAGCGACAATTCGTTGATCGGCGTGCCGTCCTGTTTTTCCGGCGGACGGAGAATGGTGAAATGCACGAGATCGACGTTGGCGTCGGATTTCAGGAGATTGCGCCATGTAC
>NZ_JBFUKD010000583.1:0-2376 GCF_056401005.1 Microvirga sp. P4_G7
AAGATCGGGTCGCGACACGATTTCCATCAGCGCCACGCCGGAGCGGTTGAGATCGACGAGGCTCATCGAGGGGTGCAAGTCGTGGATCGACTTGCCGGCATCCTGCTCCAAGTGGAGGCGCTCGATACCGACCGTGATGGTCTCGGTGTCGGACACGTCGACCGTGACCTCGCCCTCCCCGACAATGGGGCTCTTGTACTGGCTGATCTGATATCCCTGGGGCAGATCCGGGTAGAAATAGTTCTTCCGGTCGAAGACGCTGCGGTGGTTGATTGCGGCCTTCAGACCGAGCCCGGTACGGATCGCCTGACGGACGCATTCCTCGTTGATCACGGGAAGCATGCCAGGCATGGCCGCATCCACGAGCGAAACGTGACTGTTCGGCTCGCCGCCAAATGTCGTCGAGGCGCCAGAGAACAACTTCGCTTGGCTGGTGATCTGGGCATGGATTTCCATGCCGATCACGACCTCCCAATCGCCTGTCGCGCCCTTGATGAGCTTTTTCGGGTTCACAGGAGCGTTCATGCCGCCTCGCGTCTCAACATTTCAATGGTCTCGGATGGGAGTAAGAGCCAACGCCCGCCCGGGTCAACCCCTCTCAACCTGAACGGATGTTCAGGATGGAACCGCGACCATACAGTTGATTCCACACTTATTCACAGATTCCGGCCCCGCTTCGATGAAACCCGTTCGGACATTGAGCGTTGAACCGATGATCAAAAGGTCAAGGAGTCAACAATGTCCATGGATCGAGATCCGAACATCTACAATCGTGACCCTGAGGTCTATGACCGCGAGGCGCGTGGATCGAACACCCTCGCTTATTTGATTGGCGGTCTCGTCATCGCGCTGGGTCTTCTTGCATTCCTCTTCTATGACGGCGGCGGTCGGGACGTGAGCACGACCGGCAGCACGACGTCGCAGCCCACGCAGAGCGCTCCGGCCAATCCGACGGCGCCGACGCCTGCTCCTGCATCGCCCTTGAGCCCGCCGGCTTCGCCTGCGAACCCCACAGCTCCGGCTCCGCAGCAGTAAGCGTCGACGACATCGCCTCGACGAAAGGGCCCGGTTCTCGCCGGGCCTTTTCTCTTTTCACTCGGCTGCCGCAGCCACCGATTTCTTCCGTTCCGGCGTCGTGATCGCCGCAATCCCGAGAAGAATGATGGCCACCCCGACCCATACGATCGGCGGAAGGGTTTCCCCCAGGATCAACGCGGAGATACCGACACCGATCGGCACGCGCAGATAGGCTTGCGCGGTGACGCCGACGGATCCCAGCGTGTGGACGAGGCGGAAATAGATCGTCAGCGCGAGCGAAGTCGAGAAGACCGAGAGACAAACCAACGCCCAGAGCGACTCGACCGATGGCGCAAGCGTCCATGGCCGATCGACGGCGAGACTCACGGGGAAAAGAATCACGGCGCCGCAGATCAGAGAACCCGCCGCCGTCGCCATCGGATCGATATGCTTGGAGCGCTTACCGAAAATGGCCGCGTAGCCATAACAGAACGACGCGAAGATGATCGCCAGCTGCGCCGCGACTTCCCGTCCGAAACCCGCCAACGCCTGGGGTCCGACGATGACGCAAGCACCGGTCAGGCCGAGCAGGACGCCGACCAGCTTGCGAAAGGTCGTCGGCTCGTGCCTGAACCAGAGCCAAGTCAGGAGAAACGCGAAAACCGGAGTCATCGCATTCAGGATGACCGCGAGGCCCGCTTCGACGTCTCTCTCCGCCCACGCGATGAGGGTGAACGGGATCACGCTGTTGAGGCAGGCCTGAATGGCAAAATCCTTCCACGCCGCGAGGTCGCGCGGAAACGTGACGCCCCGCATTCTCATGATCACCAGAAGGACGCCCCCGGCGATCGCGGTCCGCGCGGCGATCAGGGTCACCGGGGGGATCGTTTCGATGCCGATCTTGATGAACGTGTAAGACGCTCCCCAAAGGGTCGCGAGTACGACCAGCAGAGCGAGTTCGACGGCATAATTCGTGTTTGCGAGGGTCCTGCCCATCTCACTCGTCCCTGTCGTGGCAATTTCGATGGCGATTCATGTCACTTCGACTGCTGAAAGTCTCATTCGAACACTTCGGCCGCCGCCGAAGCGTCCGGTGCTGCACTCGGGCCAAAGTCTGGCTATGATCCTGCCATGACAACATTCGCCTCGAGCATCGTGCTCGCGGAAATCGCCGCGTCGATCGGCGACGTCTCGCGCGCCAACATTCTCTCCGCCCTCATGGACGGCCGGGCGCTGACCGCCAGCGAACTGGCTTGGCATAGCGGCGTCAGCCCGCAGACCGCGAGCGGACACCTCGCCAAGCTGGTCGAGACGTCCCTTCTCGCCGTCGAGCGTCAAGGCCGTCATCGATACTACCGG
>NZ_JBFUKD010000584.1:0-2375 GCF_056401005.1 Microvirga sp. P4_G7
TCGCTGAAGAACAACCCTGCAGTCACGGTCGCTCCGAATAACAGAGCGAATCCAACTCGGCTTAGTTGACGAGAAGACATCAGAGCCTCCTTTACGAAGCTTTAACGAGTTTGCGCCCGCATAACGGCATCGTCAAGAATTGATACTTAATCGACGAGAATGCTGTGCCTATTGCGTGTCATGGCGCACAAATTGATCTGCGGCCAAGCTTAGTAATTCATTCCTTTGCGTTGTAAATACATGCGGAATCAATAAACGAAACGACAATAGCGTAAGAAATATTTCCGGCTCATAGTTGATTTTTCGTGCCATTGGGAGGACATTGAAGACGTTCTCCGGTTTTCCAAAGCGTTTCATACGTCGGTTCGTACGCAGTACGTTGATTGGTTCGTCGCCCTTCGGTTGCGAGGGAGCTTTCCGATGCGATCAAGGCTTGTCGGCAAGGCGCTTCTTTGGGTTCTCGTCTTGGTCTGCTGGATCGGCAGTCCGCCGCGAGGTGTTGCCCAGAGTTCACTCAATCCAGGCTTTGCCGACGGCGACACCCATCTCTCGCCGCGGGAACGCGCGGGACGCGAGATCTGGTTCTTCGCGACCGCTTTCAACGACCGGTTCTACACCTATTCCTATCCGCAGCGCCTGGGTGCCACGATCGATTGGTTCCGCATTCTCGGCGCGAAGAAAAAGGGTGACCTGTTCCAGGCGTGGGGCGCCATCCCGGATCCCGATTGCTGCGTTCCGGGTGATCCCAACTGCCCCGCAAAAAGTCTTGATGAGACGTTCGGATTTCAATGGTGTCCGGGCGATACGGAACTTCTGAAATTCATCGGAAAGGAGGGGTACCGCGACCCCGCGTGTGATTTCAAGGACGCGCCGTTCGATGTGGCGACGCCTCACGGCACATTAGATCAGCGGCAGAGTTCTTGCGATCTTCAGTTTGGAACCTCCACCGGCGCCTTGGGCCTGCGCAAGTTTCCAAATCCCCGGTTCGACGCCGATCGCTGGAAGCGGCTGAACGGTTCGCCGGCGACATGGGTGGGATACAGCGCATTTCTCTCCGGCGATACAAGCGAGGGGGATTCTCGCAACAACCGCCTCTTCGACGGTTCGATCGAGCCGCCGTTCCGCATCGGGATGTCATGTGGTGCGTGCCATATCTCCCATAACCCATTGAAGCCCGCGGCCGATGCCAACAATCCAAAGTGGGAGAACCTCGACGGATTGGTCGGCAACCAATACAGCCGCATTTCGCAACTTCTCGCGTCCGGCATGTCGCAGCACGTGCTCGAATGGCAGTTGATCGCACGGACACGCCCCGGAACCGTCGACACGTCCGCCCTTCCGATGGACACCGTCGCAAACCCTGGCACGATGAACGCCATTGCGAATTTCGCAAAGCGTCCGCTGCACGATCATCAGGTACTGAAATGGCGCAAAGTCGCAGCGTGCCCAGCTGGCTCCAGCGCCAATTGCTGGTGTGAGCCCGATAAACCTGGGAAATGTTGGCAACGCAGCGAGATGATGGAGCGCGTTCAGAATATTCTGAAAGGCGGGGAGGATTCCATCGGAGCGCGCGAAGCGATTCAGCGCGTTTACTTCAACATCGGATCCTGTGCCGAACAATGCTGGCTCAACCACATCCCAGACCTGAGGACCGTGGACCCGGCGCAACGAAACTACGGGCAGAGCCCGTTTGATATCGGCCAATGCCGTCGCGATTGCGCCAGTTTCCGCGCCATCGAGGATCGCCTGGAAGATGTCGAGGCCTTCTTCCTCACGGCGCGCCCCGCCGATCTTTGGAAGGCGCGCGGCCTATCGGGACCGAAAGAATTGGAAGCACAACTCGAAGGCGAATTCGGGAGCGGCGCTGTCGCGCGCGGGCAACAGGTTTTCGCGAGAACCTGCGCAGGGTGTCATTCCAGCCAGAGCGGGCCGTACGAGAGCGTGGATTTCCTTGCAACCGATCCGACAGATTCCTCGCTGCGCGCCGATTTTCTGAGCAATGAACGACCGATTCTCGCCACGCGGGTTGGAACTTATGCGGGACGTGCGCTCCATTCGAACCACATGGCGAGCCGCGTGTGGGACCAGTATGCCGCACGCGATCTCCATGAGCGGGCGGTGGATCCGGCGCTTCAAGAGGTCATGCGGGGTGGCGGCCGCGGCTACTATCGACCACCATCTCTACTCAGTGTCTGGGCCTTCGCGCCGTTCGGACACAACAACGCCATCGGACCGGAGGTCTGCGGCAAGCCAAGTCGGGAGAGCGACTTCTACTCTTCGCCTTATGTCGATGGCAGCGGCAAACCGCTCGCAAGCCCACCGTCATGCCGGGCCTTCGACCCGAGTGTCGAGGGTCGGTTCGCGCTGTTCAAGGA
>NZ_JBFUKD010000585.1:0-2372 GCF_056401005.1 Microvirga sp. P4_G7
AACGCCGCCCGCTTCGCAAGTCTCATCGTCCGCCTATTGGGGTCGCTGCTTCGATAGCTATTTGGATCGAACCTGCTTGAGCGCCTCGTCGAGTTTTGCGATCGTCTCCGGACCGATCGTCGCCTGATGCCGTTCGTAGACCGCGGCAGTGGCCTCCCGCATCTTCGTGAGCTCGGCCGGACTGACCTCCGACACCTGCATGCCTTGTGCTTTCAACTTGGCGAGGGATTTATCGTTGAGATCCCGAGAGACGCGCCGCTGCTCGTCCCGACCTACGATCGAGCACTCGGTGAGGATCGTCTGYTCCTCCGGTGAGAGCTGGTCCCACAGCTTCTTGGAATACAATACCAGAAATGGCGTGTAGGCGTGACGGCTCAGCGTGAGATACTTCTGCACCTCGTACAGCTTCGAGGTGTCTATCGTCACCAGCGGATTTTCCTGCCCGTCGATCGCGTGCGTTTCGAGCGCCGCGAAGACCTCGCCGAAGGCCATCGGCGTCGCATTCGTGCCGAGACTCTTGAAGCTGTCGAGGAAGATGTTGTTCTGCATGACACGGACCTTTAGGCCTGTCATTTCCTCGGCCTTTGACACCGGCCGCTTGGAGTTCGTCAGATTGCGGAAACCGTTCTCCCAGTATGACAGATTGACCAATCCAGAGGCAGGGAGCTTGTCGGCGACATACTTRCCGAAGGAACCATCGAGAATAGCATCGGCTTCCTTTTCGTTAGTGAAGAGAAATGGAAGGTCGAATACACCGAGCTCGGGAATGATGCCGACCAAGGGAGAGGAGGATGTGATGACCATCTCCTGAGTCCCGGCTCGCAGGGCCTGCGTCGCCTGAAGATCGCCGCCGAGCGCTCCGCCCCAGAATGCCTGGAGCTTGATCTTCCCTCCGGACTTGTCAGCCGCGCAGGCCTTCATCTTTGCAACGCCGTTGCCGACCGGATGGTCTTCATTGATGCCATTGGAGACGCGAATGGTGCGGTCCTTGATTTGTGCCTGCGCAGAGCCTGCGAACGCGGCAACAGCAATACCGGCGAGAAGGGTAAACAGACGATACTTTGACATTTCGAGTTCCTCCCTCGTTGTTGGAAGTTAAGTTAGCGTCCCGAGAGCCAGGCAAGTGGGACGGTCACGAGCTGTGGAAACAGCACGAGCAATAACATCGCGATGGTCTGCGCGATGAGAAACGGCATGACGCCGCGCATGACGGTGTTCATGGAAATGCGCCCCACACCGCATACGACGTTCAAGACGATTCCTACCGGTGGCGTGATGAGGCCGATGGCATTGTTGATGATGAAGAGGACGCCGAAATAGATCGGGTCGATCCCGGCTTGCTTGATCACGGGCATCAACACAGGCGTCAGGATCAAGACCGTTGGTGTGAAGTCGAGCGCGGTCCCCACCGCCATCACAAGCAGCATGATGATGAGCATCAGCACGGTCTTGTTGTCCATGAACGGTTCAAGAAGCGCCGAAAGTTCCGCGGGGATGTTCGCCTGCGTGATCAGCCAGGCGGACACAACCGCCGCCGCGACGAGAAACATCACGGCACCGGTGGTCTTCGCGGCCGTAAGCGTGACTTGATAAAGGGCGCGGACCGAAAGCTCGCGGTAAACGAACATCCCGACGACAAGGGCGTAGACGGTCGCGATGACTGCAGCCTCTGTCGGGGTCACGATGCCGAACCGGATGCCGCCGAGAATGGCGACGGGCATGAGCAAGGCGAGCGATCCGTCCCAAGTGGCCTGAAGGCGTTGCCGGCCGCTTTGCCGCGGGAGCAGCTTGATTTTCTCTCGCCTGCAGACGATGGCCCAGGCGATGATCAACGAGAGGCCGATGAGTAGGCCGGGAAAGACGCCTGCGAGGAAGAGGCGTGTGATTGAAAGGTTCGCGGCGACGCCAAAGACGATAAAGCCGATCGATGGTGGTATGATGGGCGCAATGATACCGCCCGAGGCAATCAGGCCCGCGGAGCGTCCGACGTCGTAGCCTGCGCTGCGCATCATCGGCAGGAGAATGGAGGCGAGTGCTGCCGTGTCGGCGGCCGCAGAGCCGGAAAGGGACGCCATGATGATCGACGCAAACACGGCCACATAACCCAGTCCCCCGTGAATATGTCCGACGAGGGACAAGGCGAAGTTTACGATGCGCCGCGAGAGACCGCCGGCATTCATCAGTTCGCCGGCGAGAAGGAAGAACGGAATTGCCAGAAGCTGAAAATTATCCGCTCCTATGACCATGTTCTGCGCAATGATCTGGGTATCGAAGACCCCCAGCCACAGCATGAGAGCAACCGCGCAGACGATGAGGGCGAACGCGATGGGCATTCCAATTGCCATGGCGCCGCAAAGCGAAAGGAGAAATAT
>NZ_JBFUKD010000586.1:0-2372 GCF_056401005.1 Microvirga sp. P4_G7
GGAACGGATACCCTCGACAGTATCAGCTTTCTGAAATTCGCCGACACAACCACGCCCGGCACTCCTGATACGACCGGCACCACTCATCCCGGTAGCGAAGGCAATGACCTCATCCGGGGCACATCCAGAAACGATGTCGTCAACGGTTTTGGCGGCAACGATCGTCTTTATGGAGGCCGAGGCAAGGACACGCTCATCGGCGGTGCCGGCAAAGACGTCTTCGTGTTCAAGGAGAAGGCCGACGCCCGGAAGACCCATGTCGACAAGATCGTCGACTTCAACGTGAAGGACGACTCGATCTGGCTCGATAACGCGGTGTTCAAGAAGCTTGGCTCACGTGGTTCTGAATCCAAACCCGCTGCTCTCAAGAGCGGCTATTTCACGGTCGGCTCGGCCGCGAAAGACGCCAACGACTATGTCATCTACGACAAGAACAAGGGCATCCTGTACTATGACGCGGACGGCAATGGCGCGGGGAAGGCTTTGCAGATCGCTACGCTGCCGAAGAACCTCAAGATGACCCACAAGGATCTCTTCGTCATCTGACGGCACGGACGCCGCACGGCGTCCATCGTGTTGGTCCAATGCATGACGGGTTCGTCGTGTAATCCCTCTCCGGATCTGTCCGGGGAGGAATTTTCGTGTTTCGCTGCTGTCGCCAGCCACGCGGGATCTCAGCATTCGACCCCATGTGTTGGAAGGGGGCAGACGCTGCGTAATGCATGCCATGGACGGTCTTTTAGGAGATTGTCATGGCACTGAAAGTCATTAGCACGGTTCAAGCAAGTCAAAYGGGCGCTGGCGCGCATGCCTCGGTTGCTGCAGGCGGCGATCGATATCTCGTCGAGCGGGGTGGCAGCCTATCCGCGTTGGGCGATGGTGCGAACGGAATCCACGCTGCCGGTGGTGACTTGTCGGCTACAATCGTAGGGAGCGTGTCGGGTCAAAATTGGGGAATCTATGCGGCCGGCGGCCTCAACAATATCGAGGTCGCCAATGGTGGCACCGTCTATGGCCAGGACCGCGGCGTATACCTGACAAGCAATCGCTATGATTATCAGTTCGTGAGAAACAGCGGGACTGTTTCCGGGGGCAACGAAGGTGTCCGCGTCACCGCGGATCAGATCGAAATCTTTAATGCAGGCACGATCTCGAGCCAGAATGGTTCGGCAGTCGTTCTCGATTCGGAAGACGGAATTACGCGGGTCTACAACACCGGCTCGATCCTTGGCGGCGGGTCAATCTACCTTTCGGGCATCACCTCCGTCGGCAACGGCTGGGATTTCGTCACTAACCGCGGCTTCATCAACGGCGGCGTGTCGCTTGGCGGCGGAAATGATACATTCGACAATCGCGGTGGCACACTGACCAACGGCTTCATCGATCTTGGTACCGGAACAAACAAGGCATGGAGCGGCGACGGCAACGATGCTTTCATTACGGGCCTCGGCGATGACTTCATCGATGCAGGTGGCGGCGAAGACGTCATCAATCTGCGGTACTTAGATGAGAGCTTAAGGCTCGATCTCGCTTTCACCGGAGCCCAAGATACGGGAGCCGGTATCAAGACGATCCTGAATCTCGAACACATCTTCGCGGGGAGTAATGGAAACCACCGGCTCAGCGGAAGTGACATCGGCAACTCCCTTGCCACCGGTGCAGGCAACGATACCCTTGAAGGTAGAGGCGGCAACGACACGCTGAACGCATCCAACGGATCGGATACTGCGCTTTATTCGAGTGAAGTCGGCGCGCGTGTCGACCTGAACAAGCAAGGTCAGGCGCAGAACACCAACTACGGTTTTGACACGCTCTACTCCATCGAGAATCTCACAGGCGGTTCCGGCAACGATGCGTTCACCGGCGATACCAACGCCAACGCGCTGACTGGCAACGGCGGCAACGATACGCTCGACGGTGGCCTCGGCGACGACACGCTCGACGGCGGCACGGGGACGAACGTCGCGAAGTTTTCCGGCACGGCCGCGGAATCCCAAGTCGTCGACAACGGCGACGGCASCTTCACGGTGACCGGACCCGAYGGCAYCGATCTCGTGCGCGACGTCCGCGTGCTGCAATTCGCCGACACGAGCGTGGCGTTGTGGAACGCTGCGCCGGCTGGTCTCGCGCTGTCCCAGGCGCAAGTCGCGGAAGAYGCGCTGGCGGGCACCATTATCGCCACGCTGCGCGCCACCGACGCGGATGGCGACGCRCTCACCTACAGCCTCGCCGGCACCGACGGTCCGTTCCGCATCGATGGCAACAACCTCGTTCTCACCGGCGCCGTCGATTACGAAACGACGTCCAGCTACAGCCTGACTGTGACCGCCAAGGATGTCTTTGGCCTCACGGCCTCGCAGGTCTTCACGTTC
>NZ_JBFUKD010000587.1:0-2358 GCF_056401005.1 Microvirga sp. P4_G7
CGCCTATAACGAGCATCACACCAACGAGTGGGAATCAGCGCTCGTCACCGCGGGTGCGCTCGACATGTTCAAGGAAGCTTACGGCGACGTCACGCCTGAAGGCGTGATCGAGTTTCTCGCTTTTTCCGAAGCCAATCCTTCGAGCATCCAGCGCTGCTTCGATACTGCTCGTCACAACGCGCGATCCGTGCGCGGGTCGCTCACCTCGGAGATGTGGGAGGCGATCAATTCTGCCTGGCTCGATCTGCGCCGGTTCAAGGCCGAGAAGGTGCAAGTCGAGAATCTTCCGCGCTTTTTGAATCTCGTGAAGGAGACGTCGCTCCGCTACGACGGCTCGGCGCTGCGCACCATGCTGCGCAACGATGCCTATTGGTTCTCCCGGCTCGGCGTCTACGTGGAGCGGGCGGACAATACGGCGCGCGTGCTCGACGTGAAATATCACGTGCTGCTGCCGAAGGATGCGGAGGTCGGCGGTGGCATCGACTATTACCAATGGGCCGCGATCCTCAGATCCGTATCGGCGCTGGTCAGCTACCAGTGGGTCTATCACCAGAACCTCAGGCCGTGGCTCGTGGCGGATCTCCTGATCCTGCGAGAAGAGATGCCGCGCTCGCTCGCCGCCTGCTATGCCGCGCTGTCGCGTCACCTCGACGACATAGCCCATCGTTACGGAACGTCAGGTCCGTCGCAGCGCCTTGCGCGGGCGGCGCACGCCAATCTCGCGAACAAGACGATCGAGGATATCTTTCAGCATGGCTTGCACGAATTCCTCGAGGAGTTCATAGCCGAAAACAACAATCTCGGTTTCGCCATCACGAACCAATATCTCGGTTGAGCCATGCGCATCCGGATCCAGCACGAGACGACCTACCGCTACGCGGAGCCGGTGCGATCCGCGATTCAGCTGTTGCGTCTCACGCCCCGCAGTCATGCGGGCCAGACGGTTCTGCGCTGGTCCATCGACACCGGCCGCGACGCCCGCCTGATCCGGCGTGAGGACTGGTACGGCAACATCATGCATTCCCTCTTCGCCGACGGCTCGATCGAGGAGATTGCACTGCGGGTTGCTGGGGAAGTCGAAACGACGGACATGGCCGGCACCGTCAACGGCGGCGCCGAGCGCTTCCCCGCCGTATTCTATCTCCGCAGTACGCCCCTCACCGTGGCGGATCCCGAGATCCGCGATTTCGCTGCGGCGGCGACGGGGCATAAAGCCAATCCGCTCGAGAAAGCCCACACGCTCATGGGCGCGCTGTTCGAGCGCCTGCGCTTCGACGTGCAGGCGACGCACGTGGCGACGAGTGCGACGGAAGCTTTCGCCGCCGGGCACGGAGTCTGCCAGGATTTCACCCACATCTTCCTCGCCGCCGCCCGCAGCATCGGCATCCCGGCGCGTTACGTTTCGGGCTATCTGCACAAGCCCGGGGAAGAGCAGCAGGAAGCCGGCCATGCCTGGGTCGAAGCCCATATCGAAGACCTCGGCTGGGTGAGTTTCGATGCGGCGAACGGGGTCTCCGTCACGGAACATTACGTGCGCGTCGCCATGGGTCTCGATTATACGGAAGCGGCCCCGGTGCGTGGAACCTATTATGGCGTGACCCGCGAGGACCTCGCCGTTTCTTTGAAAATCGAAAGCGCGCGGCAATCTCAATCATGACACGCACGCCGCAGCCGGGCCAACGAGCCCCCGGAGGAACGCCCGTGACCTATTGCGTCGGTATCCTGGTCAAGGACGGCCTGGTGATGATCGCCGACACCCGCACCAATGCGGGCGTCGACAACATCGCGACCTTTCGCAAGCTTCATCTCTTCGACATTCCGGGCGAGCGTCTGATCACCCTCGCGACGGCGGGCAACCTGTCCGCGAGCCAGACCGTGCTGTCGCTGCTGACGGAAGGAATCGAGGATCCGGAGACCGGCCATCCCGAGACGCTTCTCACCGTCTCCAGCATGTCCAAGGCCGCCCACCTCGTCGGCTCGGCGATCCGTCAGGTCTATGCGCGGGACGGCGTGGAGATGGAAAAGCACGGCATGACGTTCGACGTCACCATGCTGCTCGGGGGCCAGATCGGCCACCACCCCATGCGGCTCTACCAGATCTATTCCGCCGGCAACGCGATCGAAGCGACCCTCGATACGCCGTTCCTGCAAATCGGCGAGCCGAAGTACGGCAAACCGATTCTCGACCGCGCGATCGCGCACGACACGGCGCTGATCGAGGCGCTGAAGCTCGGGTTGATCTCGATGGATTCGACTCTGAAATCCAATCTCGGTGTCGGTCTGCCGATCGACATCGTGGTGGCGCGGCGTGACGCGCTCAAAGCCGGCATCAATTACCGCATCCAGGAAGACGAGCCC
>NZ_JBFUKD010000588.1:0-2357 GCF_056401005.1 Microvirga sp. P4_G7
CCGATACGCCCTTCACATATTCGATTGTTGCGAATGACGGTTCGGGCGCGGCGAACGCCACGTCGACCGGCAATGTCACGATCACGGTCAAGAATGTGCCCGCGCCGAATGCCGGCCCGGTCGCGATTGGGCTGTCCGGGACGCGTATCGACGAACTCAGCGCGACCGGAAAGGTCGTCGGCGACCTGAGCGCGGCTGATCCGGACAAGGGAGACCCCCTCACGTATTCGCTCATCGACGATGCGGGCGGACGTTTCAAGCTCGATGCGACGGGAACCAAGGTCGTCGTCGCGAACGGGGTCAACTTGGACTACGAGCAGGCCAAATCGCACAAGATCGTCGTTCGGGTGACCGACAGCGCCAAGGCTTGGTTGGACGGCGATTTCACGATCAGCGTCGGAGACATGAACCCGGAAGTCACGTCCGGGAGTGCGTTCAACGATTCGATTGTTGGCGGCAGTGGCAAGGATCGCCTCGGCGGCGGAGCCGGAAACGACACGCTGTCGGGTGGACTTGGAAACGACACGCTGACGGGCAATTCCGGCAAGGATGTGTTTGTCTTCAAAACCAAACCCCATGCGACAAAGAACCTCGACAAGATCGCCGACTATGTCGCGAAGGACGACAGCGTTTATCTCGACAACGCGGTGTTCAAAAAGCTCGGCAAGGGAACAGAGCTTGCACCGGGCAAGCTGAACAAGAAGTTCTTCACGGTCGGGGACAAGGCGCGCGATAAGGACGACTACCTCGTCTACGATCAGAAGAAGGGCGTCCTCTATTACGATGCCGATGGATCGGGAGCCGCCAAGGCCGTTGCGGTCGCGACCTTCAAGAAGGGTCTGGCGCTGAAATACACTGAGTTCTTCGTCATCTGATCGACTATCGACGGAGGCCTCTCATGCCGAGCGCTGAGAGGCCTCTTTCGCCCATTTACCATAGCCAAAGATGAGCTATCGGGTTCCTAGGTGAACATAGGGTGCGTGGACACACATCTTCTCTTAAAAAAGTGTTAGTCGCTTTAATTCGATGAATTGCCGTAGTGTTCGCCTACAGAATACCCAGGTTTTTCATTGAATTATTGAAGTTGCAGATATCAGCACGCGTGTGCGGGTCCTGGCTCGCTCTACAGTGTAATCGCTCTTTCTCGACAGAATTTTCAACTCTGAAGTCGTAGCGACTTTGGAGAACGGTCGGTCTTGGGGTGACGTTTGTTGGCGTCTTTTGTGATTGAAGCAGACTACGAAGTGGCCGCGCCGGGCGCGTGTTGTGCCACGTGCTTCTCGATCGATCTCATCCGCCGCAACTCATTCCATTTTATTTCCGGATCAGGTTTTTCTCACGGGCCACTGACGACCAGTGGCTTGGAGGAATCGACTCTCGCGAGGCAGATATGACAAAAATTTCAGCGACCCAGATTGGAAACTATCGCGATATCGCGGACGTCGATCATCAATCGCTCGAATCCTTCAGCCTGGAAGAGATTTCGAACGATTACTCGTTCGGTCGAGCCCAGTTGGATCTGTTCGAAGACCAAGCTCAGTCCGTGCGTGCCTTTTCGAGCGCCCCGGCGAGTTTGGCTGCGGCTGTTCCTCTTAGCGAGGCGACCGTAGCATCCGCGCCTATCGAAGGCAGCGATGCTTCGCTGTCCGTGAAGGCTGACGACGTTCCTAACGGCTCTGATGCGAGTGCCGTATTCGCGCCRCTTGCCGCAGACCAGTCCGGCCCGGTCGGCCTCGCTCCCGGCAACACATTCAACATATTGGATGGTACCGATCTCCTCTTCGGGACAGACGGCGACGATACTTTCATTGGGGACTCAAAGGACATTGAACAGAGCGATGTTATCGTTGGCGGAGGCGGCATCGATACGCTCCACGTCACGGGTGGTTACGGATCAGCGTGGATCTCCGGAGCCGAGCGCTTCGAAGGAATCGAGCGCATCATTTTCGATGAAGGGCAGGGAAACAATCTTTTCGTGTCAGTCGAGTCGTTTCGCGACGTCGAGTTTGTGGACTTTGGAGCGGGTGAATTCGACACCCTCTTCTTTGATAGCGGCATTTATGACCTGAGCGAAAGGACGATTCTTGGCGCCGAAAAGCTGTGGTTGCGCAACAGCGTCATCGAAGTCACCGATAAGAGTCTCGCGTTTCTGGCCTATGCCGACTTCCGGGATGAGCAGAACAATGGAGTTGTCCTCAAAGGCGGTCAGACCTTTACCGTCGAAGAGCGCGCGCAGATCTTTGGAGCGGGGATCGGCTCGATCACCGACGCCAGCGGGACATACACGAACGTCGCGCCAACGCTACTTGGATTTGGCATTGAGGAATCGAACATCAATAAGGGCGAGACGATCCTGC
>NZ_JBFUKD010000589.1:0-2350 GCF_056401005.1 Microvirga sp. P4_G7
TCTATATGGAGTCCCTTATGGGCTTTGGTCCCCCATTGGCGCACAAGTGCATCGAGCGTTCTGGGAACGCGCGCATCGAGCAATACGGTCATCGTGATGTCTGTCCTGTCGGATCGAGATAGTCTCTCAGCCAGTCGCCGAGAAGATTCAATCCCAGCACCGTGAACATGATGGCAAGTCCGGGAAAGACACTGACCCACCATGCTGTCTGAAGATAGGTGCGCCCGTCCGCAAGCATGCCGCCCCAGCTCGGAATCAACGGATCGACGCCGAGACCGAGGAAAGTCAGGCTGCTCTCGAGAAGAATGTTGTTGGCGACGTTCAATGTCATCAAGATCACGATGGGTCCGAGGACGTTCGGGAGAATGTGCGTGAAGATGATCCGTCCATTCCCGACGCCGATGGCGCGGGCGGATTGAATGAATTCGCGATCGCGCAACGCGAGCACGGAGCCACGGACAAGGCGTGCATATTGCACCCATTGCGTGACGATCATGAAGAAGATGACCTTGTCGATCCCGGCCCCCAGGATCGCCAGGAACATGATCGCGACGAGGATGAACGGAAGCGCCAGCTGAATGTCGGCGAAACGCATGAGCAGTATTTCGGCGACGCCCCGGTAATAACCGGCGATCAATCCGACCAGGGTGCCGAGCACGACCGCTCCTATGACGGAAAGAATGCCGACTGTGAGCGAGATCTTGCCGCCGACGACCACGCGCGCCAACACATCCCGACCCRGCGGATCGGTGCCCAGGATGTGAGCCGGACTTTGGAAGGGCGGCGTCAGGCGCGCCACAAGGTCCATCCTTTCGCCGCCGTCGGGGAACAGGATCGAAGAGAGCAGCACCGCGAGGCACATGCCGCCGGTAAGAACGATGCCGAGCGTGAACTCGAGCGAACGGAAACGCTGGCGGCTGGATGACGAAGCCATGTCGGTCACTCCGTCCGGATGCGCGGGTCGATGAGCCCGTAGGCGATGTCGACGGCCAGATTGATCAGAACGATAAACAGCGCGAGCACCGTGATCGAGCCCTGCAGCACGGGATAATCCCGACCAGAGACCGCGTCGAAAGCGAGCGTCCCCATTCCCGGCCAGTTGAAGACGCGCTCCACGATCACGATGCCACCGATCAGGCTACCGAATTGCAGGCCGATATACGTCACGAGCGGGATCGCCGAGTTGCGCAAAGCATGCTTGTACAAGACGACGCGGTCGCGAAGTCCCTTCGATCGCGCCACCATGATGTATTGCTGGGACAACGTCTCCAGCATGGAGGTCCGCACCAGTCGCACGTTCGTCGCGGTCAAGATGATGGCCATCGTGAGCGCGGGCATGATGAAGCTTTCAGGTCCTTCCATCCCGCTCGGCGGCAACCACCCGAGGAAAATCGAGAACAGCAGAACCATCATGATGGCGAGCCAGAAATTCGGAAACGACAAGCCGACGAGCGAGAGAATTCYGATCAGCTGATCCGGCCAGCGCCCACGATTCACCGCGGCGTAAACACCGAGCGGCACCGATATCACGATCGAGAGCAAGAGGGACGTAAACGCCAGCAACAATGTCGCCGGCAGAGCCTGGGCGATCAGGGCTGAAACGGGCGTGCCGCCCATGAAGCTGCGACCAAAATCGCCGACCAGGATGCCTTTGAGAAATGCGAGGTATTGAACGAAGAAGGGGCGCTCCAGGCCGAGCGCTTTGCGAATATTCTGCAGGTCCTGCTCTGTCACGCTGCCGGCACCGGTGAGCATGATCGCCGGATCGCCTGACAGCCTGATCGCGAAGGAGACAATCAGCGTGACGGCGAGGATCACGAATATGGCTTGCAACAGCCGCTTGAGGATGAAGCCAGCCATGTGTTCGTGATCCCCGTTCTCAAACCTCTACGTTCGCGTCAGTCGACCGAAACGTCAGTGAAACGGAAGCGGYGATCCGCGGGCGGCACGAAGTTCTTCAGCCGCTTGTTGACACCCATGGTCGTATTCTCGTTGTAGAGCGGGATCTCCAACGCCTGATCGGCGACATAGCGTCCGACTTCGTGGAGAACCTTTTCGCGCTCCTTCACGTCGTAGATCGTGCGCTGCTTTTCGAGGAGCGCATTGAGCTTCGGATCGTTGTCGTATGGATTCCACTTCTCGCCCGAATGGTACATCAGGTACGCGGTGTTGTCGTAGTCGAAGGTCCAGCCGCCCCAGGCGTTCTGCCAGGCCTCACCGGTTTTTCCGTTCGGGATGATGTCGTTCAAAAGGACGGGCGGCTCATAGGGCTGCAGCGACACCTTGAGACCAAGCGCCTGAAGGAAGCCCGCCGTTGCCTGCGCGACCTCGCGGAAGGTGGCATCCGGAC
>NZ_JBFUKD010000590.1:0-2339 GCF_056401005.1 Microvirga sp. P4_G7
CGCCCAGGGTGATCGTGTCGAACAATTGCATGTGCTTACTCGATTTCGATGACCGCGATCGCTACGCAGCGACAATTGATGTCGTGGCCCGGATGTCCCGTCGTGGCCGGCGGTTCGTCCCACCGGAATATCTTGTCGTCGTTGGCGCGATGCGTGGGGCGTACCCGCTCGTCTCCGCTGGTTGACCAGCGATATTTCACGATGCCCGCTTGTTGCTGCCTTGCCTGGGTCAGGTCCGACGTCAGTTTTGCCGTTTGGTCCCGAGCGATCAGCTTTGCCCGTCGGCGGGTGATCCCGAATTCCTCGTTCAGGCGTTTGGCCAGGGTCTTCGCTGTCTCGCCTGTCCGAAGATTGTCGTAAACGGCGCGCTCGACGCGGGTGCGGATTTCATCGCCAAGACTGGTGATCAGCCGGACGTTCTCTTGCACCCGAAGCGATAGAAGATCCGCGAGATTGTCCGATGCCAGGACGGCGGCGATGTCGATACCGATGGCGGAGCGGACCGCATCTCGGAACCTCTCTTCATGCTTGACCGATTCCGCTTCGAAGATCCGTTGCACCATTTCAGCTGCAACGTCTTCGAGACGCTCGATCAGGGAGCGGAACCCCCTGAACCTCTCAAACAGGCGGCTCCCGACGTCATCCCGTGTCAGAAGCATCCGTTCGGCATTCGCGATCGGCAGGATATCGGAACGGACGAACTCAGCCGCTTGGGAAATCAGCCGATTGAGAATCCTCTGGTAGTCCTTCTCGACACCCACACGCGGCACGATTGGACGGCATTCAATGACCCGTTTGCGTGTGAGCTTGCTCTTGGCCAAGGCCTGAAGATCGAACCGCATGCCGCTTGATTCCCGTCATTCCGAGGCATACATTGTTGGGGCCTGCTGAGGACGGAACCGCCGCCCGTCACTCCCGATTTCGGGTAACTAAGTGCCAGAGATGGCGCCCAAGAGATCCAGGATGGCATCTGGCTCAGGCAATAGAAGGGGCTCCTACCGGGGCCCCTTTTCCTTTACGGGGACGAGGTTTCCCGTCCGAACACGAGCTTCGACCTGACTCTCCTTGATGCTGTGCACCGTGAGGACCGTATAGAAGCCGCGCTTGTCACGTTTGTCTCCAATGGCCACTAAGACCGCGGCATATCCCGAATTTGGCGTCTTCTTGACGAAGGATAGGTGATTAGGCTGAGCGCCGCTTCGCCCCACGAAGTCCGGGCTGCGCAGCGCGCTGTTCACGTTCTTCATCGCGAATGCGTATTCCTGGGGACGCTTGTCCTTCAGTTTCGAATGCACTTTGGCCGGGATACGCGAACCACCCGGAGCAAGATCGATACCGAGTGCTTTTCCTGCGGCCGCAACATTCGGCGCCGCTGTCGTCACGGCTCCAAGGCCTGAGCTAGACCATTTTCCGTCTTTTCCCCGCGGCTGTCGCGAGTTGTAGCCATCACCGAAAGGGGTGGTGACCTCGGGTCCACCTCCCTGTCCAGATGTAGGGTCCGTGTCGTCCTGATCGTCTTCCTCGAAATCGATCTCCGGCGCTTCCTCCAGAGCTCGTTCGAATCCTGGATAGGTGCCGTCCTCTATCAGTTGGTTCTGAGTGCCTTTCGATAGAGCTTCCTGCGGCAACAGACCTGTGTCGGCATAGATCTTGGTCGTTTCCGCCTTGGTCTTTGCGACGGTGGCCTTCTCGCCATCTGAGAGTTGCCACAATGGGGCGAACTCGTACCAAATGTCCTTGGGTCGATCGCCTAACGCGTGGCGGATGAGGATCTCGTCGAGGCGGTCAAGCGTGGGTCGGAGTTCGACATTCTGCTTCGATGAGATGTGATCGTAGTAGTTTCGAATGTCGCTCTCGCCCGTGCTGTTCAAGCCCGTGGGGGACTGGCCCAGAAGGCGGGTCGCGGGAATATCAGCGGCGCCGGCAGCGATCTGCAGATAACTCCGGAGCAGTTCCGGCATTCCAGCAAGGCTGAGTTGCTTCTGCTCCCATGTCTCCCCGTCTTTTTCGCCGCTTCCTTCCAGGAGCAACGTGTTCATCGTGCTCTTCATCGAATTGGCGTAGACGAAGCGTGACGTCAGGCGCTTGGTGCCCTCATCCGTCGAGAGAATATCCGAGAGGCCGGGAACCCGCACGATATCGAGCTTCATCTCCGGGAGGAGGCTCGCGATGGTCTGTTGCGTCAGCGCGGCATTCTGAACCGCGTCATTGACCACCTGAAGGATGGAATCGCCCCAGCCTTCGCTGGCCAGTTCCGGGTCCGGTATCGGCGCACCCACGAAGCGAATGATCCGCGACGGATGGATGCGGACATTCTGTCCAATATTGTAGTATTTGGG
>NZ_JBFUKD010000591.1:0-2337 GCF_056401005.1 Microvirga sp. P4_G7
GTTGATGGCCGGCGATGCGCCCTCGCGCATCTGCCCATACATGGTGATCGGCAGCGGCGGGTCGGACCCGACCAGCATCAATGTCGTATTGAAATTCTCGAACGACATCAGAAGTGCGACGAGACCGGCTCCCACGAGTGCCGGACGCAGGAAGGGCAGCGTGACCGTGCGCAGCACACGGGCGCGGCTCGCGCCGAGATCGAATGCGGCTTCCTCCAATGACCGATCGAACTTCCGCAGGCGCGCGGCGATGATCAAAGTCGCGATGGTGAGGATGAAGGAGAGTTGTCCGAGCACGATCAGCAACAGGCCGGGCCGCAATCCGTCGATGTCGGTCTGAAGCCAATCTTCGAGTCCGTTGGCCAAGCGCGAGAAGAAAGCCAGGATCGAGATGCCGAGGATGACGCCCGGGATCACGAGCGGCCACAACATCATCATGGCGAAGATCGTCTTGCCCGGGAACTCCGCCCGCTCCAGCACCCACGCATTCACCGTGCCGATGAGAACGGCGAGAACCGCAACCGGCGCAGCGACCTTGAAGCTGTTGAGGATACTCGCCAGCCAGATCGGATCCCGCAACACGCCGGGCTTGCCGAACACGGATCCGGTTCCGGTGAACCATTCGAAGGTCAAGCCGCGCCACGGCGGCGAAGGAAACGGGCTGGCGTTGAAGGCGAAGATCGCGACGACGAGCAGGGGCGCGAACAGAAAAAGGTAGAACGCCGCGATGTAGAGTTTCCAGGCTATGGTGGGACGGTTCATGGTGTCACGCCTGTCTCAAGGTCGTGCCGAGGCTCTGTCCCGACAAACGCAGACCCACCCAGACGATGAACGACGACAGCACCAGGAGCAGCATGCCGAAAGCGGCTCCTTGCGGCCAATTGAACCGCGTGATGAATTGGGCGTAGATCTGCTCGGTGAACCACAAACCGTTCTTGCCGCCGAGGAGAACGGGCGTCGCGAAGTTGCCGACGGTCAGCATGAAGACGATGATCGAGCCGGCGACGATACCGGGCATCGCGTGCGGGATGACGATGCGACGCAACACCGTCCAACGCGACCCGCCGAGATCGAAGCCCGCTTCGACCACGGACGGTTCGAGGCTCTCGAGGGCGTTGGCGAGCGGGACGATCATGAAGAGCAAGCCCCCATAGACAAGACCCAGGATCACCGCACCGTCGTTGTACAGAAGTTCGACCGGTTGACCGGCGAGACCCACCCTTTGCAGGAAATAGGAGACGACGCCCGTCTCGCGCAGAAGGATCATCCAGCCAAGCGTGCGCACCAGCTCCGAGACCCAGAACGGCAAGAGACAGAGCAGGAGAAGCATGGCTTTCACGCGCCCCTGCGCAACGCGGGCGATATAGAGTGCAATAGGAAAGGCGAGGACCAACGTACATGCGGTCACCAGGATCGACATGAACGCCGTGCGCGCGAAGGTTCGCCAATAGAGCGGCTCGGTGAAGAACTCGAGATAATTGCCGATGCCGAATGCATAGACGCGCGGGGCGACGCGCTCGCTGAAGGACAGGATCAAAATCTCCACATGCGGGAGTATGATCAGCAGACCCAACCACAGAATGGCAGGCGCCAGCAGCAGGAAGAGCGTGAGACGCCGTGCCGCCATCATGCCGCAAACACCTTCATGGCATCCGCTGCCCAGCCGAAATGAATGGGCGCACCGACACCGATACCGGCGAGCGGCCCGGCCTGCGGCAGGACGGCGCGAGCTGGCTGTTCGAAGCCGGCGGACTCGATGAGCAGGCTCGAGTTTGCACCATCGAAGAGCACCGCGGAAACACGGCCCTCGAAGCGGTTGGCGACGCCGCCGAGCGTTCCAGGATCGCCAGCAAGCGCGATGGCCTCCGGGCGAACGAAGCAGAGCGTATCGGGTTTGCCGGCAACGCCCTTGCCTTGAATGGTCGTTCCCGACGGCAAACGGATCGTGATCGCGCCAGACGAAGCTGATGCCGTCTCGCCGGCCCACCGGTTCGTCTCGCCGACGAAGCTCGCGACGAACGGCGTCTGCGGATCGTTGTAGAGTTCGCGTGGCGTGCCGACCTGTTCGAAATGGCCCTGGTTCATCACCGCGATGCGATCCGACATCACGAGCGCCTCGGACTGGTCGTGCGTGATGTACACGAACGTCGTGTTGAACATGCTCTGGAGCTGCTTCAACTCGATTTTCATGTGCTCACGCAGCTTCAAGTCGAGCGCGCCCAGCGGCTCGTCGAGCAATACGAGCGTCGGCTCGAGCACGAGACAGCGGGCGATGGCAACGCGCTGGCGTTGCCCGCCGGAGAGAGCCGTCACACGCCGGTCGCCGAATCCTTTGAG
>NZ_JBFUKD010000592.1:0-2323 GCF_056401005.1 Microvirga sp. P4_G7
GGTCTCGCCATCGTCGAAGCCGCAGATGATCGCGAGGAAGCCTTCGCCATCGCGATCGCTCTGCGCGAAACGATCGAGACGCCGGAACGCACGGCGGCGCTGATCACGCCGGATCGAGCGCTTRCCGCCCGCGTCGCTGCCGAACTCGGGCGGTGGGGGCTGACCGTCGAGGATTCGGCGGGCATCGCGCTTCCCGACACGGCGGCGGGACGCTTGGCGCGGCTCGCCTGCGAAGCTGCGGCGGACGGCATGCGTCCGGTCCGCCTTCTCGCACTCCTCGCGCATCCGTTCGTGCGCCTCGGCTGGCCGCGCGAGACGCTGGAGCAAGCCGCGAGCGCCCTCGAGATCGGTCTCCTGCGCGGTCCGGAACCGGCGCGCGGTTTGTCGGGATTTCGCGAGGCTCTGGCGGCGCGCCGGATCGAGGATACGCGGCGTACGCCGCGTCCACGGCGGCGGCTCACCGACAGTGATTGGGAGTTGGCCGATCAAGTGCTGCAGCGCCTGCAATCTGCCTTCAGCGATTTCGACGCGTCCGGCGTCGGGTCGGAAACGTTCGATCTCGTGTCACTGGTCGCTGATCATCAAAGTGCGGTCGAGACGTTGATGGCGCGTCCGGACGACGAAGAGGACGCTTATCACGACCCCTCCATCGAAGCATTGTCGGCGCTCTTCGACGATTTGTGTCACTCCGAGGCGGGCGGCGTTCAGGGCCGCTTTTCCGATTATCCGGCTTTCTTCAAAGCGCTCGCCCAACAGCGCGCCGTCAATCCAACGCCGCGATCGACGCATCGCCGCATCAAGATCCTGGGCCTGCTCGAAGCGCGCCTCCTGTCGGCGGACCGGATCGTGCTTGGCGGTCTCGATGAGGGAATCTGGCCGCCGCGTACGGTGACGGACGCGTTTCTGAACCGTCCCATGCGCGCCCGCGTCGGATTGATGCCGCCAGAGCGGCGCATCGGTCAGACCGCGCACGATTTCGTTCAGGCGCTCGGCACGCGCGACATCATCATCACGCGCGCTCAGAAGCGCGATGGATCGCCGACCGTACCCTCGCGCTTCCTGCAACGCCTCAAGGCCTTCGCGGGCGACGCCGTCTGGCAAAGCGTCACGGATGCCGGCGCGCATTACCGCGAACTCGCGCGCATCGTCGATACACCGCGCCCGGCTCCGGCTTTGCTGCGCCCGGCACCGAAGCCGGATCCGGCGCTTTTTCCGCGCAGTCTCAGCGTCACTGAAATCGAGACCCTGGTGCGCGATCCCTACTCGATCTTCGCCCGTCATATCCTGAAGCTCGACGCCCTCGACGCGATCGCCGTGCCCCCGGGCGCCGCCGATCGCGGCACGATCATTCACGAGGTCCTTGGCGGATTTGCGCAGGCCTACCCGACATCACTGCCTGGCGACGTGCTCGCCGATCTCATCGCACGCGGCGAACACGAATTCGGACCGATCGCGAAAGCGTTTCCGGAACTCCATGCGGAATGGTGGCCGCGGTTCATGCGTGTCGTCACCGCGTTCGCGGAATGGGAGACCGCCCGCAGACCCGAGCTGATCGAGATCCATCCCGAACGGTCGGGTGTGCTGCCGATCGCGCTTGCGGACGGATCCGTGTTCAGCCTGCGTGCGCGCGCCGATCGAATCGAGCAGCGCCGTGACGGAAGTTTCGTCATCGTCGATTTCAAGACCGGCCAACCGCCCGGCGTGCGCGAAGTCTTCGCCGGTTTCTCACCGCAGCTGACGTTGGAAGCGGTGATGCTGATGAAGGGTGCGTTCAAGGATCTGCCGCGATCGCACGAAACGCCCGAACTGCTTTATGTCCACACGTCCGGCGGCCGTAAGGCGATCGATCCACGCCCATTGAAGCCGGGCCGCGACGAGACGCGCTCGCTCTCCGAAATCGTGCGTGAGCACGGTCAGCGTTTCGAAGGCCTGATCGCCCGTTACGCCAGAGGCGACGCCGCCTACGTGTCGCGGCCGTTTCCAAAATATGCGCGCAGGTTCTCGGAATACGACCATCTGGCGCGCGTCAAGGAATGGTCGCTCGCGAGCAACGGCGATGGGAGCGGCGAATGAACGATCTCGTCGTTCCTCTCCACACCAAGGACGCGCAACGCAGAGCGGCCGATCCGCGCGCGTCTGCCTGGGTGTCCGCCAATGCGGGCGCCGGCAAGACCAAGGTGCTGACCGACCGGGTGGTGCGACTGCTGCTCGAAGGCGCCTCGCCCGCGCGCATTCTTTGCCTGACCTTCACCAAGRCGGCGGCCGCCAACATGGCGATCCGCGTCTTCGATCGGCTCGGTCGCTGGGTGACGCTCGACGAGGA
>NZ_JBFUKD010000593.1:0-2317 GCF_056401005.1 Microvirga sp. P4_G7
GCATTTGATCGGCCAATATTGATAACTTCGCAGTGCCGCCTCGGCTTTTTCATCAATTTTTGAGAGCGGAAATATTTCATCAATCTTTCGGCCCTTAGTGCCCGGGTAGTAAGAAGGAGCCTTCTCAACTTCGTCGGTGCACAAATTGGGCCAAAAGCTCTTGTTTTGGGGGCTGCCGTAAATCGTGCTCAGGTAGATCTTCTGAAAAATGACGTCGTAATCCGAACCGTATGCAATGCGTCGCGAGGCCGCTTCGGCGTTTCCAGAGATGATTAGGATCAGGAAGTGTGCCGCGAGACACACTCGCATCCATCGCGTGCATAGGGTCGAAAAGTTGTCGCGTCTGCGCTGGATCTTATCGAAGGCTTCGTGGAGGTTCCGGTTCTTCATGGGAAATCCAGTTCAGCAGATGATGTATGGCATGAAGAGGTGAAGTGCGACTGCAAGGAAACCAATCGACCACAGCTTTGCAACTGCTGAAACAAGGCATCCCACAATCAGCATCGCCAGCGAGATAAGATGCGATAAGCCATTCCAAGAAGGCGATATTTGACTGCACCGAACGACCGTTCTTCCGCTCGCGATCGACAATTGCTCAATATGCCAAGCGGATAGATCAAGCGACACGAGAATGATCATTGCCGATGCGATCGCACCGTAACGGAAGGCGTCATTGTGGATGAGGTTTTGGAACATCAGGTTGCTCACATTAAAACCTGATCGACAGTCAGCGCRCCAACACGGATGACGAAGTCCACGCTGCCGTCTCCGCCCACATCAAAGCGTAATTCGTTCAACGCGGTGTTGTAGTAGACCTGTGCGGGCTTAGCGCCGCTCAAGATGTTGTCGTCCGGCCCCATGCCGAGGAAGTTGGCCTTCAACTTTCTCAGATCGATCCGATCGCCAACACCGAAGTCGACGATCACGTCAGGCCTATCCAGCGTTCCCAGCTCGCCGAAGTTTCGAAAGATGAAGGTATCGCGCCCCTTGCCACCAATGAGCGCGTCGCTTCCCGCGCCGCCCGTGATGGTGTCGTTGCCGGATCCACCCTGGATGATGTTGTCGTGTTCGTTGCCGATGATCGTGTCGGAATGACTTGATCCGACGGCATTTTCGATCTCGGTAAAATGTCCGAGCCAAGTCTGGCCGTCTGACAGAATGGAAGTTGCCTTCTTCCCGATCCAATTCCACGACCCATCGTTCAGGTCGAGATGAGCCTTCGCCTTGGCGCCAGCCGCCGACAAAGTGTCGTTGCCGCCGCCATCCCAGACGAGATGAGTTGAGCCGACCTTATGGGTATTCGCGCCGAGTTTCTTCTGGGCCGGTCCGTAGATCGATTGGATCGCCGCTGTGTCGATCACACCGAGTTTGGTGAGGGATCCGGTGTAAGGGTTTGCCCCGATCAGGTTCTGCGCCAGGATCGTCGTGCCGAACTCGGATGCCTTGAGCCCATTCTTACCGATGATGGGATGCTTCAGCCCGAGGCTGTGCGCCACCTCGTGGATCACGGTCTGGCGGCCGAGCGGCGTGAGGATGAAGCTGTCGTCGTCGAGCCAGATATCGGCGGGCGAGCGTTTCAGCGGGTCGAGCGAATAGCGAAAGGCTCCGGCATACCCGTTCACCTTGTAAGGCATGTCGTGCTTGCCGAACATCAGGTCGGCATCCTGTGTATCCGAGCGCACGAACTTAATGTCGGCGACCGCCGACCAGACCTTGAGAGTCTGCGTGATGGCGTTTTCCTCGGCCGACGTCAGGCGGCTGAAGTATGGCCGCGGGTCAGTGAAGACGTCGCTGCGGATGGTGGGCTTGGTCTTGAAGCCATAGGTGATGACGACGCCCTCGCCATCGGCCGCGTTGGCGGTCAGTCGCGTGTTGGTATCTGTCTCGAAGAGCTTTCGCAGGGTCGTGACGAACGGCTGATCTTTCATGAGGCGGCTTTCCTAGATCACGAAGAAATCGGCTGCGGACAATTTGAGATTCTTGGACAATACGGCGATGCGGATCGGCTCGATGGAGCCCGTGCCATCAGCGTCATAGAGAAGGGCCCCTGATTTCGGGTTGTAGACCAAGCGGTCACTGGAATCGTGCGCGGCGGCGCCCTTCCAAAACATCTTGGACGCGAGTTTACGGGGTGCGCCGGGCGAACCCTTGCCGATCGCCTTGTAGACCGCGTTGTCGATCTGGATGCCGTCATCAGGAGCGAAAAAATCTTTGATCCGATCGACGTTGGACTTCTTGTTAGGCCTGGTGTCGAAGACGAAGAGGTCCTTGCCGGGACCGCCGATCAAAACATCGTTGCCGGCTTTACCCCAGAGAC
>NZ_JBFUKD010000594.1:0-2310 GCF_056401005.1 Microvirga sp. P4_G7
GTAGTAGGCAGTCTCCTAGGAACTCTCGCACTCCTCCACCAAGAGGACGGCTGAGGGGACACCATGGGGGCTTGGCGAGGAGTGCGTATGTCTCGAGGCAAAACAACGATCGCAGCATCTGCGGTCGCGATGGTGCTTCTATGCGCCGTCGGTGCCTCCCCTGTGCTCGCCCAGCGCACGCTCAACGATGCCCTAACGTCAAAGACTCAAGCGAAGCCCGGTCAGGATCCGGACCGCCTTCTCGTCGACGCCAAGGAGATCGTTTACGACAACGACAAGAACACCATCGCGGCGACCGGCGATGTGGAGTTGAACTACCAGGGACGGACCCTTCAGGCCGACCGGGTGACCTACGATCGCAATACAGGCCGCGTGTACGCGGAAGGCCGTGCCCGCCTTACGGACAAGGACGGGACCGTCGCCACCGGCGAGCGCTTCGAGCTGAGCGACGACTTCAAGAACGGCTTCATCGATTCGCTCCGCGTCGTTCAGAGCACGGTCTACGAAGGCGTTCCCGTCACCACGCGTTTCTCGGCGCCTCGCGCCGAGCGTTCCGAGGGTGAGACCACCGTTTTCGAACGGGGCACCTACACGGCTTGCGAGCCCTGTAAGGAACATCCCGAAAAACCGCCGCTGTGGCAGGTGAAAGCCGCCAAAATTATCCACAACAACAGCGAACGGACGATCTACTACGAAGACGCGACGCTGGAATTCTACGGCATTCCGATCGCGTATATGCCGTACTTCTGGACGCCCGATCCGACCGTGAAGCGCAAGACCGGCTTCCTGTCGCCGCGTTACGTTACGTCAAATTCGCTCGGCACCGGCGCGTCGTTGCCGTTCTTCTGGGCCATCGCACCGAACTACGACCTGACTTTGACCCCGACCTACTTGAGTCGACAGGGTTTGCTCGGGCAGGCGGAATGGCGCCATCGCCTCGACACGGGTTACTACAACATCCGCGCCGCCGGCATCGTGCAGCAGGATCTCGGCGCGTTCCTCAAGAGCCCCTATGGCCCAGGCGACCGTGATCAGCGCGGGTCGCTGGAAACCAGCGGTATGTTCTATTTGAACGACCGCTGGAAATGGGGTTGGGATATTTCGCTCGTCTCGGACAAGTGGTTCCTCGACAATTACCGGATCCGCAGTGAAAGCCTGAGCAACAACTACCTCAAGGAATCGATCTCGACCCTCTACCTCCAGGGCAAGGGCGACCGGTCGTTCTTCGACATGCGCGGCTACTACTTCAAGGGCCTCTCGACATCCGACTGGCAGAAGCAGCAGCCGATCGTCGCGCCGGTGATCGACTACAACAAGCGCATCAACGGACCCGCAGCGATCGGTGGCGAGATCGCGATCGACGTCAACGTGACGAGCCTCAGACGTGAGGCCGCGCAATTCCAACAGATCCCGCAAACGACGACGGCGCTATTCGGACTCTACGGTACTTGCGCCGTTTTCCAGAAGGATTCGTGTCTCGTTCGCGGCATCAGCGGCAACGCGACCCGCGCGTCGGCGATGGTCTCATGGCGTCGTGAATTCATCGATTCGCTCGGTCAGTCGTGGACGCCGTTCACTTACCTGCGCGCCGACAGCTTCTGGTTCTCGCCGAAGTTCACCGGCTATCAGAACTACGAGCTCAGCAACTTCCTCGGCAACAACGACGATTACGCCATCCGTGCGATGCCGGCGATCGGGCTCGAATACCGCTTCCCCTTCGTTGCCGATATCGGCGAGGTGGGAACGCAGATTCTCGAACCGATCGCACAAATCATCGCCCGTCCCAACGAAACGCTCATCGGCAAGCTGCCGAACGAGGATGCTCAGAGCCTCGTCTTCGACGACACGTCGATCTTCGAATGGGACAAGTTCTCGGGCTATGACCGCGTCGAAGGCGGYGTGCGGGCCAATGTGGGCCTGAAATACACGATCACGAACAACGAGGACTTCAACGCCAACATCGTGTTCGGACAATCCTATCAGCTCGCCGGACGCAACTCGTTCCGCCCCGGCGATCTCGCCAATGTCGGGCGCGATTCCGGTCTCGAATCGGCGCGTTCCGATTTTGTCGGCCGCTTCCAGATCTCGCCGACGAAGAACATTTCGTTCATGACGCGGGGCCGGTTCGACCAGGACACGTTCGACATGAACCGCCTGGAAGCTGGTCTGACGGCCAATCTGAACCCGTATGTGCCTGTGACGGCGTCGATTCTCTATGCGCGCTACGGCGCGCAGCCGGAACTCGGCTTCCCACGTCGCCGCGAAGGTATTCTGTCGTCGGCGACCTGGAACATCACGCAGAACTGGTAC
>NZ_JBFUKD010000595.1:0-2305 GCF_056401005.1 Microvirga sp. P4_G7
AGTGCCTGACATTCCAGTAACCCACGTCAAATCGTAGTCGGGGGCGCTTGCCGTCACATCGAATTCGTGGCGCTTGAGGATGGTGGCTATTTCGGCCGAGAGTTCGTTCGGTTTTCCCGTCGCGATATCGCTGACGCCCGGCAACTTGAGAGACAGGCTCAGAGCCAACAAAACGAGAAACAAAATGCTAAGCGCGGGCCGGGATGTCATGTCGAACTCCGATCAGACAGATTCCCACCGTGGCTCCGAGAATAACCCAGCTCGTAACCGTCGATCCGACAGGTCCGTGTATCAACTCGAAATGATCGCGATAGAGCCCGATCAAGCTGATACGCGAGACATTGATCATGACGACTGCGGTGCAGGCAGCGGCAATCCAAGCGAAGTCCCAGAGTGAACCTTTGCGGTTGAGCATTTCGCTGATCGTCACCCAACACAGGATGGCGAGCGAGACATTGGCGAGGGAGGAACACGCTGGCGCAATCCAGAGATAGCCGGAGCCGTCTGCAAACTGAATCGCATTGCCGATCTGTTTCGTCCCGACGAGCCAACCGACCAGCGCGGCGTCGCCCTGTAGTATCAGGTCACTGAGGGAGGCGAATAGCAGTCGCCCCCAGAACATCGGAATGGTCACGGCAAACATGATCGCCGCGCCGCGCCTTGCGAAGCTCGATGGAGGAGACGTGCGCAAGACATAGATGGCGAGGCCGGACATCGCCAGCCAGCTCAAGGGGACGATCGGCAGAACGAATGCGACGACGCAGCCGAAGGCCACGATCCAATCCCACCGATTTGCGGACCGTGAAATCTCCCGGAGCAAAAAAGTGATCCCGATGGCGCATGCGCACCAGACGATGACACTCACATCGAAGGTGTTGGCGAGAGCGGCTGAAACGCCGTTCTCGGTCACGGCGACGATGATGCGTTCCGTAATCCCGTTCAGAAAGCCCAACAGAACGAGACCCGCGAATAGCACGTTGCGGGCGACGGGTCTTTGAGCCGCACGCTGGAAGGCGGAGACATCCGCCTGCCAAGCTTGGCCATCGACCGTCCTACGCAAGCTTAAGTAACCTTACGGCGCCGACGGTCCCAGCGGACCAGGGCATAACCACCGGCGATCACCAGAAACGGAAGTCCAGCACCCGCGATAGGACCAGGCGCACCTGCCGATCCTCCGCCTCCGCCACCACCGCCGCCGCCGGTTCCACCATTGCCCCCAGAGTTATTTCCGTGATTCGACCAATAGGCGGTCACCGCCGCTCCGGCCGTGACCGTCGAAAACGCGATCACGGCGCAAAGTATCTTAATCCAACTGAACATCGCTGCCTCCAACCACAGAATCTCTGTGTTACAGTTTCAACTGTGCGCGCCGGTGGGGGCCTTGCCTACCGTTCAAAGGAGGTACGACCCGGCCCTTTCGAAATAGAGTTCGATTTTTCGCATCTCGGAATAGCCATGGAACAAATTGATTTTGCGCGTGAATTTCCTACAGAATCGTCTCGACTCGTGTCTCGTTGGCCGTCTTGATGGCGCGGCGCGCATCCGAGGGAGACTTGCCGGTCCAGCGCTGAAAGGCGTGCACGAACGAGCTGACCTCGCTGTAGCCGAGGAGCCACGCGATCTGAGAAATCGAGAGATCGTAATTCTGCAGGTAGCGCGTCGACAATTCGGACCGGAGATCGTCCAGAATTGTACTGAAGGTGAGGCCCTCGGCCGCCAGTTTGCGCGACAACGTCCTGGTGCTCAGGCCAAGATCGCTGGCGATCGTCGCCACGTTGGCGCTGCCGTCGGACAAGCGCGGCGAGATGGCGTTCTCGACACGGGTGCGCAAGGGGTTTTCCTGCCATTTTCTCTGTGAGGAAGCCTCTTCGCAGTACCGCACCATGAACCTGTTGAGATGCGGGTCCGCGGTCAGGATCGGCGCTTCCGCGACCTGGGGATCAAAACTGATACGATCGCCCGTGGCGCCGAAATGAATCGGGCATTCGAAATAGCGCTCCAATTCCGCGGCATCGCTATCATTTTGATGGATGAACCCGACGTAGATGGGCGAGAGCTCGCGGCTCGTGAGAATCCTTGCGGCCCTCAGCGCGCACGTGAGCCAGAAGACCATCTGCTGTCGATCGAGGTGGCGTTCGACGCCGACATACTCGAAATCCATCGAGAGCCCGCTCGCACCGCGGTTCGCCGTGGTCCGCAAACTCTCGTTGACGACCGAACTGTATCGCGAAGCGTGGTCGATGGCCTCGCCGAGCCTCTGGGACGAGGCCATGACGTAGTAGAAGGCGCCGAATTCCCTCAGATC
>NZ_JBFUKD010000596.1:0-2299 GCF_056401005.1 Microvirga sp. P4_G7
GGCCATGACCTTGGTGTACATGCTGGCCTGCTTGACGACGAGCTGGTGGATCTTCAAGACCGGCTACAGGATCAAATCGTGAGGCGAGGGGGCGCCGGTCGGCTCCCCTTGAAGCCTCGCCGAGTGGCCCTCATATAGCCAAAGCGCCGCTTTTTTCTTGCAATTGGTCGATTCCTGACCTATAGGCGCGCCCATCCCACACGCGGAGTTTGCCTCATGTCTGAATGAGGCTTTCTGGTGCCGGTCTTTGACCGGGATTGCTCCGCGGAGGCTTAACCGGAGAATACGAATGTCGCTTCCTGAATTTTCCATGCGTTCGCTGCTCGAAGCCGGCGCGCATTTCGGCCACCAATCCCACCGCTGGAACCCCAAGATGTCCCCGTACATCTTCGGCACCCGCAACAACATCCACATCATCGACCTCGCCCAGACCGTTCCGTTGCTGCACCGTGCCCTCCAGGCCGTGAGCGATACGGTGTCCAAGGGCGGCCGCGTGCTGTTCGTCGGCACCAAGCGCCAGGCTTCCGATGCGGTCGCCGATGCGGCCAAGCGTTCGGCCCAGTATTACGTGAATTCCCGCTGGCTSGGCGGCATGCTCACCAACTGGAAGACGATCTCGGGTTCGATCTCGCGCCTGCGCAAGGTCGACGAGCTGCTTTCCACCGGCGCACAGGGCCTCACGAA
Organism: Microvirga sp. P4_G7; assembly: GCF_056401005.1. Lineage (NCBI taxonomy): Bacteria > Pseudomonadati > Pseudomonadota > Alphaproteobacteria > Hyphomicrobiales > Methylobacteriaceae > Microvirga > Microvirga sp. P4_G7. The sequence goes on from NZ_JBFUKD010000596.1 coordinate 685, forward strand.
GAAAGAGCGTCTCATGCTCAGCCGTGAGAAGGACAAGCTCGAGCGCGCTCTGGGCGGCATCAAGGACATGGGCGGCACGCCCGATCTGATCTTCGTCATCGACACCAACAAGGAGCAACTGGCGATCAAGGAGGCTCAGCGCCTCGGGATCCCGGTGGCCGCGATCGTCGATACGAACTGCGATCCGGACGGCATCACCTTCCCGGTCCCGGCCAACGACGACGCCGGCCGCGCGATCGCGCTCTATTGCGACCTGATCGCCCGCGCCGCTCTCGACGGCATCTCCCGTGGCGCCGGCGCCATGGGCATTGACGTCGGCGCTTCGGAAAACCCGATGCCGGAAGAGCTTCCGACGGCAGAAGCCGGTGCGACCGAGCAGGGCGAGAAGTTCGAGCGTCTTGCGGCTCCCCGCGGCGCTCCTGACGATCTGACCAAGCTGACGGGCGTGGGTCCGCAGCTCGAGAAGAAGCTGAACGAAGCCGGCATCTTCCACTATTGGCAGCTCGCAGCCGCCAATGCGGACGATTCCGCGGCTCTCGACAAGGATCTGAAGCTCAACGGTCGTCTGGATCGTGACGGCTGGATCGGCCAGGCTCGCGCCCTGATCGACGCGGCCTAAGGCCCGTCTCGGCACCGCACCAGCGGCGCCCCTTGTTTGAATTTTGATCAGGCCCGGCGTTCCCTGAGCGCCGGGCTCCCTATATGTGAACCCGTGAAAGGAAGAGCCATGGCGACTATTACCGCTGCGATGGTGAAAGAGCTGCGCGAGACGTCGAGCGCCGGCATGATGGATTGCAAGACCGCGCTGGCCGAGACCAACGGAGACATGCAGGCTGCGATCGATTGGCTCCGCAAGAAGGGGCTCTCGAAGGCCGCCAAGAAGGCCGGTCGCGTTGCGGCCGAGGGCCTGGTCGCCGTCGAATCGTCGGGCCACACGGCTGCGATCCTCGAAGTCAATTCGGAGACGGATTTCGTCGCCCGTAACGATTCCTTCCAGGCTTTCGCTCGTGAAGCCGCCAAGATCGCGCTCATGGGCAACGGCACCGTGGAATCGCTCGAAGCCGCGCATTTCCCGGGATCGACCGTCACCGTGAAGGATCGCCTTCAGGAGCTGATCGCCACCATCGGCGAGAACATGACCCTGCGTCGTGTCTCGAAGCTCGAGATCTCGAAGGGCATCATCGCGTCCTACGTGCACAACGCGGTCAACGAAGGCCTCGGCAAGATCGGCGTCCTCGTGGCTCTGGAGTCCGAAGGCGACGTGACGGTTCTCGGCGCGCTGGGCCGCCAGATCGCCATGCATGTCGCGGCGACCAATCCGGCTGCCGTCGATTCCACCGGCGTCGACCAGGCGACCGTGGAGCGCGAGAGCGCCATCCTGCGCGAAAAGAACGCCGGCAAGCCGGACCACGTCCTGCAGAAGATCATCGAGAGCGGCCTCAAGAGCTTCTACAAGGAAGTGACGCTGGTCGAGCAGGCCTTCGTGCACGATCCCTCGAAGTCGGTCGCACAGGTCCTCAAGGAGGCCGAAGCGAAGGCCGGCAAGCCGGTGACGCTGACGGGCTTCGTCCGCTACGCTCTCGGCGAGGGCATCGAAAAAGAAGAAGCTCCGGAT
>NZ_JBFUKD010000597.1:0-2292 GCF_056401005.1 Microvirga sp. P4_G7
CTGACCGCCGGTGAGCGTTGCACGAAGCGCAAGGCGGAACGCTTTCGCCGTAAGGGGTTCCAGGCGGACGGTCAATGGGCGCGAACCCGGTCTTGGAACGGACTGCGACGGGCGCTATGAAGGGCTCGAATGCACTGAACCCGACATTCGTTAATTGCGAGCGCTGTCTTGTTTCTGAGACCGAGGATTTTGACCTGTGGCGACGGCGCGATCTCCGTGGAGTTCGGCGAGGCGATCGATCCCGAACTCAATGGGCGAGTACTGGCGCTCGACGAGATCATGCGCAATGCGCCACCGGTCGGCGTCATCGAAACCGTTCCGACGTACCGATCGCTAATGGTCCATTTCGATCCCGTCACGACCGACTATGACGCGCTAGAGCGGTTCCTCCTGAACAGCGCGCACGCCTTGCAGGTCTCCGCCATGGCCCGTCGCCGTTGGAAGGTGCCGGTCGTCTATGGTGGCGCATTCGGGATCGACCTGGAGGATTTCGCTGCGCAGCATGGATTGACAGTGGAGGGCGTGATCACGCGTCACGTCGATGCCGTTTACCGCGTCTACATGATCGGCTTCATGCCGGGCTTCGCCTATCTCGGCGGCCTCGATCCAGCTTTGGCGACACCCCGTCGGACCCATCCGCGCGCAAAGATCCCGAGTGGTTCGATCATCGTCGGCGGAGCGCAGGCAGGGATCAGCTCGGTCGAATGCCCGAGCGGCTGGCATCTCCTGGGGCGAACCCCTGTGCTCAGCTATCTTCCGACGCGCGACCCGATTTTCCTTTTCGAGGCCGGCGACGAGATCGTTTTCGAACGGATCGACGCCGTGCGTTGGGACGACCTGGAGCGCGCGGCGATTGCCGGCGAGCCGGTAGCCGAGCGCGTTTCGTCATGACCGATCTCCTTGTCAAATCGTGCGGGCCGATGACCACGATCCAAGATCGCGGGCGCTTCGGCTATCAGCGCTTCGGCGTTTCGCCGTCCGGMGCCATGGATAGGCGCGCCCTCGCCCTCGCCAACGCGCTTGTCGGAAACCCTCTGGAGGCGGCGGCAATCGAATTGATGAACCTCGGTGGTTCGTTCGAATGCGTTGGCGGCAGCCTCCGTGTCGCGGCAGCAGGCGCTGGTGTCACCGTCGCGATCGACGGCAAGCCGGCCCCCTCGCAGACGGCGGTGCTCGTTCGAGAGGGGCAGATCCTGCACGTAGGCCATCCCCGCAGCGGCACCTTCGCCTATCTTGCAGTCGGTGGCGGGTTTGCCCTCGAGCCGCAATTGGGCAGTGTCTCCGTGCATCTGAGGTCGCGCCTCGGAGGGATCGACGGACATCCGTTGAGGGGCGGGGACCGGGTGCCGTGCGAAGGGACGGGTGCCGGCCCCTTGCTTCACGATCCGATCGAGCTGATCGAAGAAAGCGGGCCGATCCGCGTGATGATGGGTCCACAAGATGACTATTTCTCCGAGGAGGGACTGCAAACGTTCCTTCAGCARGAGTTCATTGTAAGCCCGCAGGCGGATCGGATGGGCTATCAGTTGAGCGGACCGCAGATCGAGCATTTGCGAGGCTTCAACATTGTGTCGGACGGAATCGTCGCCGGTCACGTTCAGGTGCCGGGGAGCGGATTGCCCATCGTTCTGATGCGCGACAGGCAGACGGCCGGAGGGTATCCGAAGATTGCGACTGTCATCAGCGCCGACCTTGACCGGTTCGCGCAGATGCGGGCAGGAACGCCAGTTCGCTTCCGCGCCGTCGGACGCGAGGACGCATTCGCCGCGGCAGTTGGATTCGACGAGTGGTTGGCGAACGTCGCGTCCAGGCTCGTTCCGGTTCGTTACGAGCCGACGACAGAACGCTTGCTCGCGATCAACCTGATCGGCGGCGTCGTTAGCGCGGGAGGCGAGGCGTCCGAGCCCGCCTAAAGCCTCCCTCGCGCCCAGTGAACGCGGCGACAATCACACCCGCCTCTTCGCATCGCGCGATTCCGTTTTGCCGCTTGTGTTACCATGCCAACGGATGAAGGTGGATCTATCCTTGGCGAACAATGTTCGTTAATGAGGCGACCTGTGCGGCCTTGCGAATTCGCGCCGGGCGTTGCTGTCGTGCCGTCATTTCTTCCGGGAGCCCTTCGCCCATGTCTGCGTCTGACCGCGATGAGCGCACGAAACTGGAGCGTGGAGGGCGTGGCTTCATCACGGCGGCCGATGTGGCACGGCAAGCCGGCGTGTCGCGATCGGCGGTATCCCGCACATTCACCCCAGGCGCCAGCGTCTCTCCCGAGGTGCGTGAACGGGTTCAGCA
>NZ_JBFUKD010000598.1:0-2288 GCF_056401005.1 Microvirga sp. P4_G7
ATAATGGGTCGTGGGAACCCCAGCCGTTCCGTCGCGGAGATAGACGAGGACACCCTTGCCCTCTTTGGCGAAGTACTCCATCGCGGCCGCAATGGTCTTTCCGCCCTCGAAAATGTCGGACAGGACATTTGCGCGATGGAGGCGCGCCGGGATATCGATCCCGTCCCCGATCCGGCCGTGAACCAGCGCCACATGCTGAACGGTCTCAAAGGGCGTCGAATAGGCATAGCCCGTGAAGTCGCCCCATTCCGTCGACACCGGAAACGTCGCGATCCGCTCGACGAGCTTCTCTCGCACCTGACGATAAGCGATGAGATCGGCGACCGAGATCCGCTTCAAGCCATGCGTGTCGGAGAACGCCTTGATCTGCTCGCCTTTCATCACCGTGCCGTCGTCATTGGCGAGTTCGCAGATGACGCCGACGGCCGGAAGACCGGCGAGCTTGCATAGGTCCACCGCGGCCTCGGTATGACCTGACCTCATCAAAACGCCGCCATCCTTGGCAATGAGCGGGAAAACGTGGCCAGGACGAACGAAGTCGGCAGCGCCCATGTTGTGGTTGGCGAGCGCCCTGACGGTGTTCGTGCGCTGCTCGGCGGAGATGCCCGTCGTCAACCCGTGCCRCACGTCGACGGTCACGGTAAAGGCGGTGCCGAGCGGCGCATCGTTCGAAGGCACCATGGGGTCGAGGCGAAGACGCTTGGCTTCCGCGCTCGTAATCGGCGCGCAGACGATCCCGCAGGTGTTGCGGATGATGAAAGCCATCTTCTCCGGGGTACAGAGCGAGGCGGCGACGATGAGATCGCCCTCGTTCTCGCGATCGTCGTCATCGGTCACGATGACGATTTCTCCACGGGCAAACGCTTCGATGGCTTCGGTGACGCTGTTGGACATCAGATCTCTCCACGCGCGAGGCACGGACGAAACTTCATAACAAAAAACCCGCGACATGAGAGTGCGGGAACCCGGGCGGCTATAGCACCCTGTCTATAGAGAGGGGAAGCTCTTCTCGAAGGGCCAAACCGGGCCGCTTCCCACCTGCCCGCGATGGCGCAAGAACTGGTCGGCCAGGACGCAAGCGACCATGGCCTCACCGACCGGAACGGCGCGAATGCCCACGCACGGATCATGGCGGCCCTTCGTCTGCACGTCGACGGGCTGGCCATGTCGGGTCACGCTGGCGCGAGATGCCAGGATGGACGAGGTCGGCTTCACCGCAAACCGACACACGACCGGTTGGCCTGACGAGATCCCGCCGAGAACGCCGCCGGCGTGGTTCGAGCCGAATGTCGGCGCGCCGTCGTTGCCGGGACGCATTTCGTCGGCATTCTCTTCCCCGCGCAGCGACGCGGCCGCAAAGCCGTCGCCGATCTCGACGCCCTTGACGGCGTTGATCGACATCAGGGCCGACGCGAGTTCCGCATCGAGTTTGCCGTAGATGGGCGCGCCGAGGCCGACGGGCACACCTTCGGCGACGATTTCGAGAACGGCTCCGATCGAGGAGCCTTCCTTGCGCAACCCGTCGAGATAGTCCTCGTAGAATGCTGCCGCCTCCGAGTCGGGGCAGAAGAACGGGTTACGCGAGACTTCGTCCCAATCCCACAGATTGCGATTGATCGGATGGGGCCCCATCTGAACGAGCGCGCCGCGGATGACGATACCCGGAACGACCTTTCGCGCCACGGCGCCGGCCGCGACCCGCGCCGCGGTTTCACGCGCCGAAGAGCGCCCGCCGCCGCGGTAGTCTCGTATCCCGTACTTTGCGTCGTAGGTGAAATCGGCATGTCCGGGCCGGTAGGAATCCTTGATGTCGGAGTAATCCTTCGAGCGCTGGTCGACGTTTTCGATCAGGAGGGCGATCGGCGTACCGGTCGTCACCTGCCGCCCGGTCCGCTCGTCGAGGAAAACACCGGAGAGGATTTTCACCTCGTCGGGCTCGCGGCGCTGGGTTGTGAATCGCGATTGCCCCGGGCGACGGCGGTCGAGCTCGGCCTGAATGTCCGCCGCTTCGAGCGGGATCATCGGCGGACAGCCGTCGATCACGCAGCCGAGGGCTGGTCCATGGCTTTCGCCGAATGTCGTGACACGGAAGAGATGACCGAAAGTATTGTGGGACATGGCGCTTTGACGTGAGGTTCAGCGCGTCTTACGGCGAATGAGGACGGGTGTCACGTCAGGACGTCGAAGACCGAGTCATTTGAGAGCCCAGATTCCGGCCAGACCTCGGCACCGCGATCCTATTCCACCCGGATCTTGTAGGTGTACGTCCAGATTGTTTCGGGCCCGGT
>NZ_JBFUKD010000599.1:0-2283 GCF_056401005.1 Microvirga sp. P4_G7
CCGATAAAGGCCACATCCGCGACATCCGTCGCCTGGTCCGCGTAACCAAGAGACTTCGCTGCCGCATCGGTGTCCTGGGTCCGGCCGACGATGGTCAGAATATCTCCACGATGGATCTTCGTATCGGGAAGGATCGGGATCTCCGTCGCTGTCGCGCCACGCGTGATCTTGCGCAGGAAAACGCCGTGCGCCGATGGCCATTGCGACAATTCCGTCAAGGTCATCCCATTGGCCTTGGCATTCGTGACGTAGACATCGACACCCCCCACGGGGACCGCCAACAGTTCCGGATCATCGACTTCGTCGGCACGCGGGRCTTCCGTGCCGTCGGGCAGTTTGAGCAGTCCGTCGCCGGCATCGACGATGGCCATGTTGCTCGATGCGGGTGGTGGTGAAACGAGACTGACGAGAATATCGCGCCGCCCGGCTACGGCGACGATGTCGCCCGCCTGCAGCACCATGTCCTCCGTCGCGTCCTGGATCTTGCCACCCCGCCGAACGCGTTCGACGAAGACGCGGGCTTCCGGCACGAGCGACTCCGCCTGACGTACGGTCTTACCCACGATGACTCCGCCGTCACGAATGCGAAAGGCACGCAACTCGAAACGATGCCACGCGCTGTTGGGCCCGCCCAGTTCCTTCTTACCGCCATGCTCCGCCTCGTAGCGCTTGCACTCCTCGGCGAGGTCCACGCCGAGCAGCGCGGGGCCGACGATAGCGAGGATGATCGCGGAACCAATCGTGCCGAAAATGTAGGTCACCGCGTACGCAACGGGCATGGCGTCGAGCAATTGTTTGGTCTGCTCGGCGGGAAGGCCGAGACGATTGATGGCGTCCGTTGCCAATCCCATCGATGCCGATATGGTCGTAGCGCCGGCATAGAGGCCAGCGGCCGAGCCGAGATCATAGCCCGCGATACGCGCGGCGATGTAGGCCGTGGCGAGGCAGAGCACGCAGATGACGACGGCAAAGATCGCCTGCGGCAGGCCGTCCTGTGCGATACCGCGCACGAATTGCGGGCCGACTCCGTAGCCGATCGCGAACAGGAACATCAGGAAGAAGACGGCCTTCACGGTGGGAGAGACCGTGATGCCGATCTGTCCGATGAGGATGGCAGCGAGCAGCGTTGCTGTGACTGCGCCGAGCCCGAGACCTTTGAAGGTGAACTTGCCGAAGTAATAGCCGAGGGCAAGCGACAGGAAGATCGCGATTTCCGGGTAGGTACGGAGCGTTTGGAAAAGCCATTCAATCATGGCGCAGTTCCTCGAATTGGGGCAGGAACGTCGGTGGGCGGCGAATGCGCGCTGTCGCGCAGTAAGAAAAAGCCCTGCGGAGAACGTCTCCGCAGGGCTCTATCGTTACTACTTTGCAGGTTCTTTGGCGCCCGGTGCGCCGGGTGAGAACGTCTTGTCCTTATTGGCGAACCGATAGGCTTCGACATAGACCGCCGCAACTGAACGGACGATGCGTCCGATGTCGTCATAGACGTCGTCGGGCAAGTTCGCGAAGGACACGCGAGCCGACCAGTTGGGAGCATCGAAGCCACCACCATTGAGAAGAACCAGCGAGTGATCCTGTGCAAGGCGGAACACGATGTCGAGCGGATGATAATGCTGCTTCAAGAAATCGACCACGTCCTGGCCGAGATTCCTTCCGAGCCAGTACTCGAAATCGAGGATGCCGTAATAGGCTGCATAGAGGGGTCCCGTGCCTGTCTTAGGATCGATGCCGAGTCCTTCGACCGTGGCGGCGACGCGACGGTGGCAGATCTCCATGGTCGCTTTGCGATACCGCTCCTCCTTATCCATCAACTGGAAAAGCGAGAACAGCGTCATCTGGACCTGCTGGGGCAGCGAGAGGCCGGCAGTGTGGTTGAGCGCCACGTCGCGGCTGTCGGCGACCATGCGATCGATGAATTTCATCTTCTCCGGTTCGAGCGTCAGAGACCCGTAACGAACGTTCAATTGATCCGTCACGTCCTTCGGGTGGTTCTTGATCATCTCGTCGATGATGTTGTCCTGATGGATGGCGATCACGCCGAGTCGCCATCCCGTGCAGCCGAAGTATTTCGAGAATGAGTACACGCCGATCGTATTGCGCGGAAGGTCGGCCATGAGGGAACGGAAATTGTGCACGAAAGTGCCATAGACATCGTCCGTGAGAATGAGCAGATCCGGCCGCTTTTCTTCGACGAGGCGAACGAGTTTCTTGATCCCTTCGGCAGAGATCGCGACGGAACTCGGATTGGCCGGATTGACGAGGAACAACGCCTTGACCTTCGGG
>NZ_JBFUKD010000600.1:0-2280 GCF_056401005.1 Microvirga sp. P4_G7
GGATTCCGCTTGACATTTGTCACGATATATCGTAGTGAACAATGATTGCGCTTGGGGATCGATTTCATGCCGTTGACGCTTTCGCTGCAATCTTTTCGTTCCTACCCGGCAGTCAACATCATCTCGCGCGTTTCGGACAAGGCCGACGGATCTCCATCCCCAGTCGACAGCTATGCGAGCCACGCACAAGTCACGAACGACGGCCGCTATGTTGTATTCGACAGCACCGCTCGACTCGTGGCGACCGACACGGACGACGCCACCGACGTCTATCTCCGGGACATGCGCACCGGCGCATTGACCCAAATCTCGACCAAGGCAGACGGAACGCAGGGAGGAGGTTTCTATAGCCAGAACCCTCAAATCACGCCGGATGGACGGTACGTGGTCTTCCAAAGCGACGCCCAGCTGGTGGCGGAGGATACGAACAGCTCCCCCGATATCTATGTGAGGGATCTTTCAAACAATACGCTCAAGCGGGTTTCGACGAAAGCGGATGGTACCCAAGTTGAGGGCAGCAGCTCCGACCCCCAAATCAGCCCCGATGGCCGCTACGTCGTATTCTCTACGCTCGCTCAACTTCTTCCCGACGACGGCAATCTAAAGGAGGACATCTATCGTCGCGATTTGGTCGATCAGACGCTCATACTCGTTTCTATCCCGGAAGACGGCTTGCTGGGCATTGCCGGACATAGCCGACACCCTGATCTGAGCGCGGATGGTCGATACGTCGTCTTCAACAGCAGCGGTCAGCTTGTCGCCAGCGACAGCGATTCCATCACGGACGTGTATGTGCGGGATCTCGTCGCGGACACGATCACGCGCCTCTCGGTCGACGCCAGCGGCGCGCAAGTGGGTAGCGGATTTGGCGCGACGGCGCCATCCATCAGCTCAGACGGACAGCGCATCGTGTTCCAAAGCAACGTGTCCTTTGTTGCAGCGGACACGGATACAAAATCCGATATCTATCTGAGGGATCTGCAGAACGACACGATCACCCTTGTTTCCACGAAGTCCGACCATTCCGAGGTCGGTGGCAGTAGTTCCCCGGCGTCGATCAGCGCCGATGGAAGATATGTGGTATTCGGAAGTTCGGACAGTTTCGTCGCGCACGACACGCGCGGATACGACACCTATCTGAAGGACTTGTCGAACGGCGCGTTTACTCTCGTCTCCACCGATGCCGAGGGTTCCGAAGCCTCACAATATACGGCCCGTGGTCATGTCAGCGCGGACGGACGTTACGTCGCTTTTGAAGGCGCGGTGCTCCTCGCTCCCGGCGACAGCATCGAGAAGCAAGATATCTATCTCGTCGACACGTCGTATTTTCCGCAACGTCAGACCCTCGGCGCGCAACGCGTCGTCGAGTTGAAGCTCGGCGTCGGCGCGGCCTCCAACGTGAAACTCGCCTGGGGCGACGGTGGAGTGGACGCGGTGGCGCCTACGGCCGGCAGCGCCGCGTTCAAGCACACTTACGCCACGGGTGGGACAAAAGCCGCGCTCGCAACCGTCACCGAAGGCCAGCAGAGCTGGGTCGTTCCTTATGCGATCGATCCGTCGACGAGCACCATGACCCGCAATACCGCGCTCGCCGACACGCTCACCGGCGGCGCCGGCAAGGACAAGCTCACCGGTGACGCCAACGCCAACATCATCAAGGGCGCAGCCGGCAACGACGTGATCGACGGCGGTCTGGGTGACGACATGCTCTATGGCGGCGCGGGCAAGGACACGCTGACGGGTGGAGCGGGCAAAGATGGTTTTGTCTTCGACGCGCGCCGAAACGCCAAAACCAATGTCGACAAGTTCGTCGGCTTCAACACGACCGACGACACCATCTATATCGACAATGCCGTTCTCGCGTCGCTCGGGAAGGGCTCGCTGATCAAACCCGGCAAGTTGAGCGCCGCGAAGTTCTTCAAAGGCAGTGCTGCGCATGATGATACCGATCGCGTCATCTACGACAAGGGTACAGGCGCGCTCTACCTCGATCCCGACGGCAACGGACCTGCCGCGCAGACCAGAATCGCGGTTTTGAAAGCGAACCTGAAGATCGACGATTTTCGCATCATCTGAACCGAGAGGTGAATCCTCGCGTCTGCCGCGTCGGAGAAACGCGGTTTGCCGCGCTGATCTGCATGGCACAATGATCAACGGCCGAACGACTTCCGGAATCCTGCGCTCGACGTGCACGCCCCTTCAAGACACGAAAAAGGCGCGGATCGCTCCGCGCCGTTTTGTTTAGAAGCCGTGAACCTTGTTCCAGGTGCGGATCCGCTC
>NZ_JBFUKD010000601.1:0-2278 GCF_056401005.1 Microvirga sp. P4_G7
TCTCCGTCAAGCCGCGAGCGCGATGCGCTCGTCGATCTGGCGGGAGAGGATCGCGGAGAACTCGTCGGCGAAGCCTTCGAGGCGCGACTGCAGCTTGCCGACCTGGCTCTGCAGCTTGTTGTAGGCGAGAACCGCGGGAATGGCCGCGAAGAGACCGATGGCGGTGGCGAACAACGCTTCGGCGATGCCGGGCGCGACCACTGCGAGACTGGTGTTCTTGGACGCCGCGATCGACGTGAAGGAATTCATGATGCCGATCACGGTGCCGAAAAGGCCGATATACGGGCCCGCGGAACCGATCGAGGCGAGAACCGTGAGGCGCGCTTCGAGACGCTCCACTTCGCGCTGGATCGTGACGTCGAGCACCTTGTCGATCCGCTGGGACAGGCTCTGGAACGAGCGCCCAGAACCTTCGAACGACCGCTTCCATTCGCGCATGGCGGCGAGGAACACGGCCGCCAACCCGGTCGGATTGCGGCCTTGCAGCGAGCGATAGAGTTCTTCGAGCGATTGACCGGACCAGAAGACTTCCTCGAACCGGTCCATGGCCCGCTTGGTGCGGGTGTAGAGCAGGGTCTTGTCGACGATGATCGCCCAGCACCAGACGGATGCACCCAAGAGGCCGACCATGACAAGCTTGACGATGAAATGCGCTTGCCAGAACAACCCGAACAGGGACATGTCGTGGACTACGGGAGCGGCCTGTGCGACATCAGCCGGGTTCATATTCGGTCCTCGCTGTTCGGACGAGCCTTTGGCGGCCCACCGCATGCGTTGGGTGAATCTTCTTTTCGTATCGTTGCTCGTTCGCCCTTGAATCTGTCGAAAATAAGGGCTTACGGGCGCGGCACGACGATCCGCCCGGTGTGTCACCTGTTAAGCACAGAGTAAGGTTAAGGCTTGGTTTAAGCCGGGTCGTCCTGGCTCAAAATCGCGCGAAGTTGATCGGGAATGCGGGTCGGGCGCCCACCCGATATGGCTGCGACCCGGACATCTGCCGTAACGACAACGTCTTCCCCGCGCAGAATTCTCTGCGCTATCGTGAGCGAGGCCCCGCGAACCTCGGCCGTACGCGTTTCGACGATCAACACGTCGTCCATACGCGCCGGCTTGAAATAGTCGATGGTCATGCGACGCACCGCGAAAATGATCCCGTCCCCTTCCGCATGCAGCACCGACTGGTCGACTCCGGCGAGCCGGAGGAAATCCGTCCGGCCCCGCTCCAGAAAGCGGAGGTAATTGGCGTGATAGACGATGCCGGAGAAATCCGTGTCTTCGTAGYACACGCGGACGGGCAGGATGTGCGTGTGTCCCCGCAACACGCCGGACAGGTGCGGAAAGGGCGCTTCCTGTTCGCCGCCGTCGCCCGTGGCGGCTTTGGGGGGAGTTTTGTCAGGCATCCTCGTCGCTTCCGAACAAGCCGAACTGCGCCGCCTCGCGATTGGGCTCGGCCATGCCGAGGTGGCGGAAGGCGTGCGGCGTGAGGATGCGGCCGCGCGGCGTGCGCTGCACGAAGCCCTTCTGGATCAGGTAAGGCTCGATGATTTCCTCGATCGCGTCACGCGGCTCCGACAGAGCAGCGGCGATCGTCTCGATCCCGACCGGTCCGCCGCCGAAGGAAAGCGCGATGGTGGTGAGGTATTTGCGGTCCATCTGGTCGAGCCCGATGGGATCGACGTCGAGCAGATGAAGCGCCTTGTCGGCGATTTCACGCGTGACGGTCGTGACGTCGTCGACGATGGCGAAATCGCGTACGCGGCGCAGGAGACGGCCGGCGATGCGCGGCGTGCCGCGCGCCCGCCGCGCGATCTCATTGGCGCCGTCAGGACTCATGCCGATGCCGAGCACGCGCGCGCCCCGACGCACGATGAGCTCGAGCTCGTCGACGGTGTAGAATTCGAGCCGGATCGGGATGCCGAAGCGATCGCGCAGGGGCGTCGTGAGCAAGCCGGCGCGGGTGGTGGCGCCGACGAGGGTGAATTTCGGCAGTTCGATCTTCACCGAGCGTGCCGCCGGCCCCTCGCCGATGATCAGGTCGAGTTGATAATCCTCCATCGCCGGATAGAGGATTTCCTCCACCGCCGGATTGAGACGGTGGATCTCGTCGATGAACAGCACGTCCCGTTCTTCGAGATTGGTCAATTGGGCGGCAAGGTCGCCCGCCTTCGCGATCACCGGGCCGGAGGTCGAGCGAAAATTGACGCCGAGTTCCCGCGCCACGATCTGCGCCAGCGTCGTCTTGCCGAGGCCCGGCGGGCCGACGAACAGCACGTGATCG
>NZ_JBFUKD010000602.1:0-2273 GCF_056401005.1 Microvirga sp. P4_G7
GCCCTGAGCATCCGTCGCGCTCAGCTGTCCAATGAGCGATCCTCCTGCCACGTTCTCGTCGATCGCGGCATGAGAGAGAGCAATATCGGTCGGTGCCGTATTGGGGCCGTCCTCGACGAAGTCCTTCACGTTGATCGTGAATGTCTTCTCGTGGGATAGCCCGCCCGAATCCGTAACCTTGATTGTCACCTGATGGGTGGTCTTGGTTTCGTAATCGAGCGATGCGCCTTCGCGCAGACGGAGCTGGGCAATGCCATCGACAACGACGACCTGGAATTTCGAATCCGGGTCGTTCATGATCGTGTAGGTGAAGGTTCCGGCCTGCGCGTCAGTTGCACTCAACTCGCCGATCAGTGTGCCACCGGCCGCCGTCTCGTCGACTTCTGCCTTCGAGAGAGCGATGTCGGTCGGCGCCGTGTTCGTGCCGTCCTCGACGAGATCGTTCACATGGATCGTGAAGGTCTCTTCATGCGAAAGGCCACCGGCATCGGTAACCTTCACCGTCACCTGATGCGACGACTTGGTCTCATAATCGAGGCTCGCTCCCAACCGAAGCCGAACCTGGGCGACGCCTGAGGCAACCACGATTTCAAACTTCGAATCCGGATCGTCGATGATCGTATAGGTCATCGGCCCTTGTTCGAGATCTGTGGAGCTCAATTCACCGACCAGCGAACCACCGGCTGAATTCTCGTCGATCGAGGATTGTGACAGGGCGATGTCCGTCGGCGCCGTATTGACGCCGTTCTCTGCCAGGTTGTTCACTGTGATCGTGAACGTTTCCTCGTGCGAGAGCCCGTTCGAATCCGTGACCTTGACCGTCACCTTGTGCGACGCCTTCACCTCGTAATCGAGCGTTGCTCCTTCCCGAAGCCGCAGCTGTGCGACGCCGTCGATGACGACGACCTGGAACTTCTGGTCCGGATCGGCGAGGATCGTGTAAGTGAAGTTTCCACCCTCGGCGTCGATTGCGTCGAGTTCACCGACAAGCGTACCACCCGGAACGTTCTCATCGATCGCAGTTTGTGAAAGCGAAATATCCGTTGGTGCGGTGTTGGGGCCGCTCTCTGGCAGATCGATGACATCGATCGTAAAGGTCTCCTCGTGCGACAGGCCGCCCGAGTCGGTCACCTTGATCGTGACCTGGTGAGACGCCTTCGTCTCGTGGTCGAGCGTCGCACCTTCGCGGAGTCGCAGCTGGGCGACACCGTCGATCACCACCACCTGGAACTTCCGATCTGGATCGCCGACGATCGTATAGGTGAAGGGACCCTGCTCGAGATCGGTCGCGCTCAATTCGCCGATGAACGAACCGCCTGCCGAATTCTCTTCGATCGCAGCTTGCGACAGCTCTATGTCCGTCGGCGCGGTGTTGGTGCCATCCTCTGGGAGGTTGTTGACGTCGATCGTAAAGATCTCCTGATGCGAGAGACCAGCCGAATCCGTGACCTTGATCGTGACCTGATGTGACTGCTTCGTTTCATAGTCGAGCGTCGCACCTTCACGGAGGCGCAATTGGGCGACGCCGTCGATCACCACGATCTGGAATTTGCCATCGGGATCGTCGAGAATCGTATAGGTGAATGTGCCACCCTGCGCGTCGGTTGCGCTCAGTTCGCCGACTAGAGTGCCGCCGGCAGAGTTTTCGTTGATCACCGAGTGAGACAGCGCGATGTCGCTCGGCGCGGTGTTGGGACCCTCTTCGTCGAGATCGTTGACATTGACCGTGAAGGTTTGCACATGCGTCAAACCACCGACATCGGTGACTTTGATCGTCACCTGGTGCGAGGTCTTGGTTTCGAAATCCACAGTCGCGCCCGGCCGCAACCGCAGCTGAGCGACGCCGTCGACGAYGACAACCTCGAACTTGGCATCGGGGTCGTCCATGATTGTGTAGCTCAGCACGCCGCCCTGCGCGTCGGTCGCGCTCAATTCGGCGACGAGCGAACCGCCCCACGAATTTTCGTTGATCGACGTCTTGGAAAGCGTGATCTCGGTCGGTGCCGTGTTTGGGGATCCAGGATTCGGATCGCCGGGTCCCGGACCTCCGGTTCCCGGATGCACGACGAAATTGTCTACTCCGAGCGCCCTAAGGGCGATCATCGCGTCCTGGAGAGCACTCTCGCTGGCATAGAGATCGCGATACAGATGTGCGACGTCGTTTGTGCCACCCCGATCGGCATTCACGACATCGGTGAGATCGCGGATGTAGTAGACGTCGTTGCCGAGGCCGCCGGTCATCGTGTCGGCGCCCTTGCCTCCGTCCAAGACGG
>NZ_JBFUKD010000603.1:0-2266 GCF_056401005.1 Microvirga sp. P4_G7
GTGTTGCGCTCGGCGGTTGGGGATCGACGAGCGGCGAGGCATCTTCCTTCCTGCGCCAATGGCCAGCGACACCGGACGAAGCCCAGACGATCGGCGGCTCGAACTATGGCGGATATTCGGATCCCGAATACGACAAGTTGATCCGCGCCGCGATTTCGACGCTCGACGATGCGAAGCGATCCGAGTTGCTTCAGCAGGCGGGCGCGAAAGTTCTGGAAAGCGGAGCCTTCATCCCTCTACACTTCGAAAGCTCTGTCTGGGCGTACAAGGCAAACTTGAACTATGTCGGCCGTGCCGACCAGTTCACGATGGCCATGTCGGTCAAGCCGGCGAAGTGAGCCATGGGTGAAAGCACCAGTAGCGCAAGACGCGTGCCATGACGGCATACGTTTTGCAGCGCCTGATCCAGAGTGTTCTGGTTCTTCTGGCGGTCTCGATCGTGGTCTTCTTTGCCGTCTACGGTATCGGAGATCCGATCGAGCTGCTGGTGCCACCACAGGTGAGCGCCGCCGAAAAGGCGGCGATGGTCCGCCGGCTCGGGCTCGATCTTCCCGTCTGGCAGCAATATCTGACTTTCATGGGCAGCGCCCTGAGAGGAGATCTGGGACGGTCGTTCGTGCACGGTGTGYCGGCGATCGAACTCATCCTCGCCCGATTGCCGGCGACCTTCGAACTCGTCCTGCTGGCGATGAGCCTGGCGGCTGCCATTGGCGTGCCGCTCGGGCTTCTCGCCGGGCTTGACCCAGAAAGCCGCCCAAGCCGCGTGATCATGGCCGGAACGGTTCTCGGATTCTCCTTACCGAGTTTCTGGAAAGGCATGATGCTGATCCTGCTCTTCAGCGTTGCGCTGGGTTGGCTGCCGACCGCGGGGCGCGGCGAGACGGTCTCGGTCTTCGGTGTCCAGACGAGTCTCCTGACACTCGACGGGCTCAAGCATCTCATTCTGCCGGCGCTCAACCTCGCGATTCCCAACATGGCGTTGATGATCCGGCTGGTTGCCGCAGGCACGGCCGAGGCAATGACGCAGGACTACGTCAAATATGCCCGCGCGAAAGGCGTCCGCCGCAAGCACATCGTCGGCCGGCACGTCTTACGCAACATCCTGATCCCGGTGGTGACTGTGGCGGGAATGGAGTTTGGAAGCCTCGTCGCCTTCTCCACCATCACGGAGACGGTCTTCGCGTGGCCCGGCATGGGCAAGCTCCTGATCGACAGCATCTACCAGCTCGATCGACCGGTCGTCGTCGCCTATGTGATGCTCGCGACACTTCTGTTCGTCGCCGTGAACTTTCTGGTCGACATCCTCTACGCGGCACTGGATCCGCGTGTGAAGCTGACCGGAGAGATGGCATGAAACTGTCTGGATCGGGCGCGCCYGTCATTGCGGTCGACGCCGATACGCCGTTGCGACAGAAGGTGCTCCGCCGAATCCGAAGCCGTCCGACAACGCACGGTGCGGCAATCCTTCTCGGTGGTCTTGTGCTGCTCGCGCTGCTTGCTCCTTTTGTCACTCCCCAAAATCCCCATGATCTCGCATCGCTGAGCGTGATGGACAATCGCCTGGCGCCGGGGACCGAGGGCATGACCGGTATGACCTACTGGCTCGGGACGGACGCCCAAGGCCGCGACATGCTGAGTGCCATCCTCTACGGCCTTCGCACCAGCCTGATGGTCGGCCTGACTTCGACCGCGGGCGCATTGGTCATCGGCGTTGCCGCGGGTCTTGTCGCGGCGCAGTTTGGAGGGGCCGTCGACGCGGCGATCATGCGCGTCGTCGACTTCATGCTCGGCTTCCCGTCGATTCTCGTCGCGCTCGTTCTGCTTGCCTCGATCGGCCGTGGCGTCGACAAAGTGATCATTGCGATCATTCTTGTGCAATGGGCGCAATATGCGCGGCTGATGCGAGCAAGCGCGCTCGTCGAACGGCGCAAGGAATACATCGAGGCTGCCGTTAATTTCGGTCTCCCGCAGCGCCATATCATGCTGGCGCATTTGCTGCCGAATTCGATCGGATCGGTGCTAGTCGTGTCGACGATCAGCATCGCAGGCGCGATCACACTCGAGGCGACCTTGTCCTTCCTCGGTGTCGGCGTGCCGGTGACGCAGCCCTCCCTCGGTCTTCTGATCGCCAACGGTTTCGAGTTCCTGCTATCCGGCGAATACTGGATCGCTGTCTTTCCCGGGATTGCCCTGGTCCTGCTGATCATCTCGCTCAACATCGTCGGAGACCGGCTGCGTCGCAGCTTCAACGTGAGGGGCTCATGAC
>NZ_JBFUKD010000604.1:0-2261 GCF_056401005.1 Microvirga sp. P4_G7
GCCTGGATGACGGCGCGCTCTGCCGCCATCGWCGCCAGRTCTTCGAGCTGTCCGACCGTCAGAAGGGCCGGAGTGGTCATGTCGGGTGYGCTGCTCACTCCGGCYTCTCCCGTCAGGCGCCCAAKGGCTTMGWGGCGGTGCGKGCSCGCCGCGCGAGGAAGGCYGCAATGCCGTTCCCGACGAGAGCAAGCGCGCCAGCCACCATCAGCTGGTCTTCGGGCGCGAGCGTGTATCCAAGGATGGACACGAGCGGCGTGACCGCGGCGACGATGGCCGACCAGTTCGCGCGCGACTGGTACCAAGCTTCCGTCGATGCCGCGTGCTGGATCTCCGGCGACGCGGCCACCTTGTCGACGATCGCAGAGGCGATTGCGGCTTGGGCGGCCGGGGTGACGTTCGCGGCAACATTGGGGTTTGCGTTCGCCTGTTTCAGGGCTTCGGTGGTAGCCGCCGCGAGCACATGCGGAAGCGCCCTTGCAAGAGCAGAGGTCATGGTAGACTCCAATTTTGAGGGTTGATCAGATGCCGAGCGCCTTTGCTGCTCGGCTGTAGTAGGTCCTTGCCTCATCGAGGCCGTTCTTGCCGCCGTTCACACGCTTGCGGATCGCGACGATGTCGCCCTTATCCGCGAACGCGTTGAGGCCCCTGCTCATCCAAAAGACGAGCGCGGAATCGATTGCTGCCGGCATTGAGCGAATCGCGTCGGGATCGTCCTCGTATCCGGCTTCGCGATAGTTGGCCCGCCCGGTCGTCTGGATTGCGCCGCCGCCGCGGTACCGCCACCCGTCGCCGGGCTGCGTGTTGCCAAGATCCTTCCGCCCGCCATAGACCTTGTTCGCCAACGCCTGCGGATTATTGGCGAACGGAGCCGCCTCCCCAACTGTCTTGAACCGTGTATTGAACACCACGACGAGCCGTTTGGCGGTGTAGTAGAGGTTTTCCTCGAGCGCTTTGAGCCCGCCTGTCTCGGTCGCGATCTGCGCGAGGAAGTGCGCAAGCCTGGGCTTGGTCACGATGCCGGCGGCTTCGATCGCGGCGCGACGATCGAGAATGCCGTCGACGATGTCAGAACGAGCGCCGGGACAGACTTTGCGCACGAGTTCCGCCGTGAGGAGGCTCGTCGTGCCGACCTCTCGCAGATCCGGAGCGAGCGCGGCGAGCGTCCTCGGCCCAACGACGCCGTCCGCGACAAGACCATTGGCCTTTTGGAATGCGCGGGCGGCCGCTTTCGACTTCGCACCCCATACGCCATCAGCGGTACCGAGGTCATACCCGCGCGCCAAGAGAGCGCGCTGAATCTCAGCGACGGTCATGTTCGTCTCACGTGTGTTAGGAGCTTGGAGCCGAGAGGAGGAAGTCGCCTATGCCGGCGCCTGACCGGCAAGGACCGCCGTTCGGCGTCCTGCAGTGATCAGGTTCGCATCGACGAGGTCTTGCAGGCCATCACCAGTGCGCGGATCGTCGAGATCGATGTATTGCGCACCGAGCGCTTTGTCGTACCAGAGCTTGATCGGCGCTTGCGTCATTGCCGCTTGCACGAGCGTCAGTTGCTCCGCTTCTGTGAAGAGCTCCATGAACTCGAGGAACGAATAGCGACGCCGTGCGAGCACACCATTGTCGAACAAGACTTCCCGAAGCTCGTCTTCGTTCAAAATTCGGGTCGTCGATCCGCCATTCTCCAACCAGGCGACATAGTCTGGATCGTCAAGGTCAACGTAATCGCCGACCTTGCTTGACCAAGCCYGATCCTCGTCGCCCCCAACAAACCAGTACCAGTCCTTGGCGGTTGCAGGGCTGAAATAGAGCCCGCTCCCCAACATGTCCAAATTTACGAATTGCGGAATCCCGTCCATCGTCATCTCCTGTTAGTTGTAACGACCGAATGCGGTTGCCGTACCCGCGCCGGAGCCCGGCAGATACGAAGCGCCCGCGCCGCCCGTGTAGATGACCCCAAAGTTATCGACGAAATAACGGAAGCCCGTACCCGCGCCTGAGAAGACGCAAGACGAAAGGTCTAGATAGGCTTGGCTGCTTTGAGCATAGTATTGAAGGAACGCCGGGGTGCCTGTCAGCGTGATGGTAACGCTGCCGATTTGGACTACACCAAACGAAGAAGCTTGAACGTGGCTTTGCGCGTTGGAGCTAATCGTGTAGTTGCTGATGCAGGAAACAAACCCCGCATTGCCGCAAGCGATATGGAAGCGTTGGCAACTGCCGAACGTGACGCCGCCGAACTGAATGTAACCCGTGTTGCAGTTGAT
>NZ_JBFUKD010000605.1:0-2259 GCF_056401005.1 Microvirga sp. P4_G7
GTGCCTCCGCGGCCGCTGCGGCCGGGGCAGTCGGAGCGATCGACGCGACCTTCTGCGGCTGTGGTGTCGTCGCGACGGCCGTCGGAGCGGGCGCGGTGACGGGCGCTGCCGGCTTCGCGGGTGCTGCGGCGACCGGCATCTGCGCGATCGCGGGAGCCGCGGGCGTCGATGCTGCCGGCTTGGTGACGACGGGAGCCGGCACTGCGGCCTGCGTGCCAGGAGGCATGGTTACGGCAGGTGCCGCTGCCGCCGGCTTGGCCGCGTCGCTTGCCACGGTCCCGTCCGGGCGGATTGAAACGGTGCGCACCTTGCGAGGTTCGCCGAGGTTGAGYACGTTGCCGGGGCTCTTCGCATCTGCGCTCGGAACGGAAGCCGTTGCGTCCGCAGATGCGACGCGGGTCGCCTGCTTGACGTCCACCGGCTGCTCCTCGCGGTTCACGACCTTCGTTTCAGCCGGCTGCTGTGCGCTCCGATCGTAGATCTGCTTGTTCTGGTTCGGAATCTCGACGCCGCCCGGGTTGTCCGGCTGGACTTTCGTGGGCTCCTTCGAGGCCTTGATCAGCGGCGGCTTTCCGCCGGGCATGATCGAGCTGCTTCCGTTTGCGTACCAAGCACCGCCTGCGCCGAGAACGGCGGCGCAGACGACCGCTCCGAGCGCAATCTTGCCCTTCGAGGAGCCGTGGCGCTTCAGAGGACGCTCATGGTGCTCCGGCTCGTCCTGGTAGGCTGGTGACTGTCCGACGGCGGACGCCGCATAATAATGCTGGTCGTATTCCGCCTGGTCGTAGTCATCGTCCGGCTGGCCGGCGTGGTGAGCAGGCTCCGGAGCCGCGTAGGCGCGACCTGCGGTCGCAGCCTGCTGATATTGGTCCAAATCGAATGCCGGAGGCGCGCCGACGCTGGCGCGCATCTCGGGTTCCTGGAAGCCGTGGACAGCTGCGACACGCTCTTGCGCCGCGAACAATTCGTCCAAGTTGGGGACCTGGCCGCCTGGCGCGCGCTGCTGGCTGGCGCCGGGTGAAAGCATGGCGTGGAACGGATCGTCCTGCCCCACGATCTTCGCCAATTCAGCCAGCGGATCGCCTCTGGTCGGCGCCATGGGCTGCGAAGACGCGCCCTGGCCGTAAGCAAGCTGCTTCTCGATCTCATCGAGATCGACCGCGAAACGTGGCTTGACTGATTCGCTCATGATGCCGGGCCTCCGGTGGCTCGACACAGGCGAAAACCGCCTGCGCCTGTTCGACGTCAGCCACCCAGTCCGCGCATCGAAGTCCCTGGAGGAACTTCGAATTCAGCGCATCTCGTCTGGTGCCGTGACGCCCAAAATGGAGAGGCCCGATGCCAAGACGCCCCTCAGAGCATGGACAAGTGCGAGCCTCGATTGCGTTGAATCTTTATCAGTCTGATTAACAAATCGTAATTGTGGCAGGTCTTTGCCTTTGTTCCACAAACTATGGAACGAGCTCGCGAGGTCATAGAGGTAAAAAGCGACCCGATGAGGCTCGTGAGCCTCTGCGGCCGCTTCGACCAGACGCGGGAACTGCGCAATCCGATGGATCAGATCCAACTCCGCGTCGTCTTGAAGCACTGAAAGGTCAGCGTTTGCAAGCTTGGCAGGAGAAAAATCTTCCTCTGCGAAGGCCTCCGCCGCCTGCCGAAAGACCGACGCACAGCGCGCGTGAGCGTACTGGACGTAGAAGACTGGATTGTCCTTCGACTGTTCAACGACCTTCGCCAGATCGAAATCCAGGGGCGCATCATTCTTGCGGAAGATCATCATGAAACGGACCGCGTCCCGGCCGACTTCATCCACCACATCACGTAACGTCACGAAGTCGCCGGACCGTTTCGACATTTTAACGGGCTCGCCGTCGCGAAGCAGCTTCACGAGCTGGCAGAGCTTGACGTCGAGATCGCCCTTCCCGGCGGTGACGGCCTTGACCGCCGCCTGCATGCGCTTGACGTAACCACCATGGTCGGCGCCCCAAACGTCGATCATCGCGGCATAGCCCCGCTCGAATTTCGAGTGGTGATAGGCGATGTCGGACGCGAAGTAGGTGAACGAGCCGTCGGACTTCAAAAGCGGCCGATCGACCTCGTCGCCGAAGGCGGTTGCACGGAACAGAAGTTGCTCCCGGTCCTCCCAATCGTCGTCCTTCTGCCCCTTGGGAGGCGGCAGCCGTCCCATGTAGACGAGATCCCTGGCCCGCAGATCGGCGATCGTCCTCGCCACTTCGCCGCCGTTGCCCTCCTGCAGAG
>NZ_JBFUKD010000606.1:0-2257 GCF_056401005.1 Microvirga sp. P4_G7
GTCATGTGGGGATGGCTCCGGGTCGCCGGACTTCCGACACGCTTTTCACGGGCCGACCATGTGCGGTTCGCCGGGCTGGGCCTCTGTCTCTTCTCGTTCAACTTCATCTGCTTCTATTACGGCGGACTGACCGTTCCCTCCGGTCTTTTGGCGGTCGTGTTCTCGCTCGCCTCGATCTTCAATCTCATCCTCGGTGCGGTTCTGTTCCGTCAGAGGATCGAGCCGCGAGTCGCGCTCGGCGGTGCGGTGGGCGTCCTCGGTCTCGGGCTTCTGTTCTGGCCCGAAATCACAGGTGCGGGATTCAACACCGGCGCGCTGATCGGGCTCGGCTTCTGCGCTTTGGGAACGTTGTTTTTCTGCGTCGGCAACATGATCTCGACTGTTGTCCAGCGCCGCGGCGTACCACTGCTCTCCGCCAACGCGTGGGCGATGACTTACGGCACCGCCATTCTCGTCGTTCTGAATCTCCTGCGAGGAAATGCATTCATCATCGAGCCGACGTTCAAATACATAGGCTCACTGGTCTATCTCGCGATCGGAGCGTCGGTCTTGGCTTTCGCGAGCTATCTGACGTTGCTGCGTCGCCTCGGTGCTGCGCGCGCAGGTTACGCGACAGTGTTGTTTCCGATTGTCGCGCTCGCCGTCTCGACCGTGCTTGAAGGGTATGTCTGGACGCTGCCGGCGGTCGCCGGCGTCGTTCTGGCGTTGGCGGGCAACGTCCTCGTGCTGACGCGCCCCGCCAGGGCGTGAGGCATCATTCAGCCGCCGGCAGCATCACCGTGCGGGACGAACCGAGATTGTCGAGCGATTGCTTGATGTGGAAGCCGAGCGCATCGGCAAGCGGGTTCGATTCCGTACGCGCACGGATCAAACCGATCTTGCAAGAAGGAAGGGCGGGATAACCGTCCGATGGGCCGAGAATGCGCATGCCGGGCCGCACGGCGCTTTCCGGCAGAACGGAAACCGCAAGACCGGCGAGGACGACCGCGCCGACGGCAGTCGAATTCCAGCTCACATAGAGAATGCGAAAAGCGCGATCGGCGCTCTCGAGTGCTTGTGTCGCCGAATGACGCCAATCGCAATTCGGGCGTCCGAGTGCGAGAGGAACCAGGGGTTCCTCGTGAATCGCGTGGCGCGCCGACGTGACCCAAAGTAGCTGTTCGATGCGAACGATCTCGGACGGTCCGCGACGATCRACATGCGTGATGATCGCCATGTCGAGATCGCCGCTATGGACGCGGTCGATCAGGTGATGAGTCGGTTCGCATGTCACCGTCACCTCGGCTCGGGGATTGGACCGCGAGAAGCGCGCGAGAATCTCCGGCAAGTATCGGTCGGCATAGTCGTCCGGGAGGCCGAGGCGCACACGCCCGATCAACTCGTTGTCGTTGAAGGAGGCCATGCATTCCGTGTTGAGCCTGACGATGCGGCGGGCGTAGTCGAGCAACCGCTCGCCCTCGTCGGTGAGCTTGGACAGTCGCCCATCACGCTCGAAGAGGGCACGGCCGACCCGGTCTTCCAAGCGCTTCATCTGCATGGAAACCGCGCTCTGAGTCTTGTGCACGACTTCGGCGGCGCGGGTGAAGGAGCCGTTATCCGCGATCGCTACGAACGTCCTGAGCTGGTCGATATCGAGAAGGTGCATCGTTAGCCTCATCATCAATATCGTTGATGTAACACATCTAAAACAATCGCTTCAAGTGATGACTTGTCTGGCGCTATAGAATCCCCAGATCACTCGATTCCGAGGATCCGGCGTCGGTCGGACGTAGCCGTGAGGGTTTGGATCCTTCGCGACGTGTCGACTCGCGCCCATTCGTCCTGTTGATGAGAAAAGGTTACGATCATGGCCCATCCGTCCATTTCCTATGTGTCCTCCACCGGGGCGACGCTGGTCGGTCGCACGGTTCGGAATGCCATGTCGCAACTCGTCGCGTTCTTCCGCGCCCTGAAACATCGCAGCGAAGTCCGCAATCTGGCCGAGTTCGACGACAGGATGCTGAAGGATATCGGCCTCACGCGGAGCGACGTCGATGGCGCGCTCCAGGAGCCGATTTTCCATAATCCGTCGGTTCTGTTGGTTCGATCCGCTGAACGTCGGGAGAGGGCGCAGCGAATGCCGGCGCAGCGCCGGACTGACCGTCCCACCGTTGCGCTGGTGAAGGCCGCTGGCTGAGCTATTGACGCTCCTTGTCGGAGTGTTGCCAGGAGCCTTCCAGGATTGATTGGAGGGACGCGAAGTATTGCTTCTGCATAT
>NZ_JBFUKD010000607.1:0-2246 GCF_056401005.1 Microvirga sp. P4_G7
GCCTATCTCCTCGACATGGCGAGGCTCGAAGCCATGTCGCAGGAACGGCGGAACTCTTCAGCCGGTGGATCCACCAAGAAGTGAGACGGCATTTCCACCATGTCGTTCCAAGCGTCCGGCGATCTCCAATTCCAACAGGGTCATTTGAACGACCCGGATCGAGAGCCCCGATTGCCGCACCAGGTCGTCGATCGCGACTGGAGAGGGGCCTAGGAGCTTGATCAGGCTGTCAGGCTCGCTCGAAGTCGCCTGAGCGGTCTCGGTCGAAGCCGCGTCCGGCAGAATGATGGCCGCCGGCGCCCGTTCGACGCCTGGGATGTCGAGCTCGTCCCACAATTCCTCGAGCCAGGGCTGAAATCCGCCTTCCTCCGCGCTTCCTTCAATGGGAGGGCCGCTCGCAACCAGAGGTTCCAGAACCTGGGTGACATGGGCGACGTCGGCACAGAGCGTGGCGCCATCACGGATGAGATCGTTGGTGCCTTCGGCGCGCGGATCGAGAGGCGAACCCGGCACCGCGAAAACCTCGCGCCCCTGCTCCAGTGCAAAACGGGCGGTGATCAGCGATCCCGAGCGGCGCGCCGCCTCTACGACGACCACTCCATATGAAAGACCGGAGACGATGCGGTTGCGGCGCGGGAAGTCCCTGCCTCGCGGTTCCCAGCTGATCGGCATTTCCGACAACACGGCCCCGCCCTGATCGATGATCGCCCGCACCAGCGCTTCATTCTCCGAAGGATAGATTCGCGCATGGCCGCCGGCGAGCACCGCCACGGTTCCGCTCGCGAGACTGGCCTTGTGCGCGCGGGTGTCGACGCCGCGCGCGAGGCCGGACACGACGACGTAACCCGCCTCACCCAATTGTCGCGACAACCGCTCCGCGAACGTCAGCCCGGCCGCGGACGCGTTTCTCGATCCGACAATGGCAACGGACGGCTTTGCCAGCACATCCACCGATCCGCGCACGGCGATCATCGGAGGCGCGGTGTCCACAGCCTGCAAGGTTTTAGGATATTCGGGCTCACCCATGGCGACGAAACGCGCACCGAGCCGCGCCGCTTCCGCCATCTCCTTCTCCGCGTCCGCTCGCGAGGTGACCTTGAGAGGGCCCCTGCCTCCGCGACGGGCGATCTCGGGCAGCGCATCCAACGCCGCCCCTGCACCGCCATATTGGTTGACCAGCGCGCGAAACGTCCGGGGACCGATCTTCTCGGATCGGATCAGCCGGAGCCAGTCGATCCGTTGCGCGTCCGTGAGGCGGGCGCCACTCATCACTTTTGCCCGATCTTACCCTCGGTCCCCGCGAGAAGACGGCTGATGTTTTCCTGATGTTTCCACCACAACAGCACCACGAGGATGATCGAAACCCCGGCGATGCGCGTGTCGCCAAGGAGCCACAGCACGACGGGCGATGCTGCGCTGGCAATCAGAGCGGACAGGGACGAGTACCGGGTGAGAAAGGCGAGGCCGAGCCAGATGGCGGCGAAAGCAAGCGCTGCGATCCAGTTGAGACCGATGAGGCATCCGATGAAAGTGGCGACGCCCTTTCCGCCCTTGAAGCCGAGCCAGACCGGGAAGAGATGGCCGAGAAAGGCGCCGAGCGCCGCGACCGCAGCGAGGTCTGCGCCCCAATGCCAGCCGATAAAGACAGCGACGGTTCCTTTCAGGGCGTCACCGACGAGGGTCGCCGCCGCGAGCCCTTTGCGGCCGGTTCTCAGGACGTTGGTCGCGCCGATATTTCCCGACCCGACCTTGCGGATATCTCCCAGCCCGGCCATCCGGGTGAACAGAACCCCGAAGGGGATGGAGCCGAGCAGATAGCCCACCGCCAGCACGAAGATGGCGAGCGAGGCAGGCGCAGACATGAGTTCGGTCATTCAAAACACTCTTCAACCTTGGCTACGGTCGAAGACGATCCTGCCTGCAACAATGGTCTTCGTCACCTGCCCTTCCAGACGGGCTTCCTCAAAAGGTGTGTTCTTCGACAGCGATTTGAGGTGCCGTTTGTCGAGAACGTAAGGGAAGTCCGGATCGAACAGAATGAGGTCCGCGGGAGCGCCTCGCTTCAGCCGGCCGGCCTCCAAACCGAGGATCTCCGCAGGGCGTGTCGAGAGCGCGCGCAGCAATTTGGGCAGACTGATCTGTCCCGCGTGAACAAGTCGCAGCCCCGCGGAGAGCAGGGTTTCGAGTCCGACGGCGCCATCGGCGGCTTCCGCGAACGGCAATCGCTTCGTCTCCACATCCTGTGG
>NZ_JBFUKD010000608.1:0-2242 GCF_056401005.1 Microvirga sp. P4_G7
ATCCGTGATGCTGGTGACGAAGGGACCGGAGGAGACCGCGGGGTCGATTCCGAAGCGATTGAGCATCAAGGGCACGAGGATGCCGCCGAGGGCCGCGAAGAGCAGGACGGTCATGAGCGCCATCCCGATCACCAGTCCGAGCTGAGTGGTCTGGAACCATGTCGCCGCGATGATGCCCATGATGACCGCGAAGGCCATGCCGTTGAGCAGGCCGACCAGGGCCTCGCGTCGGATGATGYGCCAGGCGTTGGAACGACCGAGCTCCCGGGTCGCCAATGCGCGCACCGCCACCGTCATCGTCTGAGTTCCCGCATTGCCGCCCATCGAGGCGACCACCGGCATGAGGATCGCCAAGGAAACCATGTGTTCGAGCGAGGTCTCGAACAGGCGGATGACGTTGGCCGCGATGAGTGCGGTGCACATATTGGCGAAGAGCCATGGGAAACGGCTCCTCTGCGTGTAGAGCACGTTGTCGGATAGCTCTTCGTCCGAATGGACGCCGCCGAGTTGCTTGATGTCGGCGTCGGCTTCTTCCTCCAGCACGTCGACGACGTCGTCGACCAWGATGGCGCCGACGAGCCTGTTCTCTTCGTCCACCACGGCGGCGGAGACGAGGTTGTAGCGCTCGAAGAGGCGCGCCACTTCTTCCTGGGGCTCCGTGGCTCGCACCCGGTCGGGCTCGTCGTCCATGATCCCCTGGATCGTCACCGGCCGCTTGGAGCGCAGCAACCGGTCGAGGGCGACGGCGCCGAGAAGATGACCGGCCGGATCGATGACGAAGATCTCGTAGAACGTATCCGGAAGGTCCGTCGTCTCGCGCATGAAATCGATGGTCTGTCCGACGGTCCAGAACGGTGGAACGGCGATGAACTCCGTCTGCATCCGCCGGCCGGCGCTGTCCTCGGGATAATCGAGGGTGCGTTGGATCGCGACGCGTTCCATCGCCGGCAGCTTTTCGAGAACCTCCGCCTTGTCCTCGTCGTCCAAGCTCTCGAGAATGATGACGGCGTCATCGGAATCGAGGTCGCGCATACCCTCGACGACGGTCTGCGTCTCGAGCTCCTCGAGAATTTCCTCACGGACGGAATCGTCGACTTCGGTAAGCGCCGTAAAGTCGAAAGACGATCCGAGCAGTTCGATGAGGCGGGGTCGCTTGTCGGTGTCGAGTGCTTCGATCAGGTCGCCGAGATCGGATTCGTGAAAATCCTCGATGAGCCTTTGCAGGCGTGTCGAATCCGACGCGCGGATGGCGTCCGAAACGTCCAGCAGGAAATCCGGATTGACGTCGCCGGCGTCGTCCCGAAAGGCGGGCACGTCGGCTGTATCGCCGTCGGTCGCAGAAAACGGCGTCTGATCTTCGACGTTCTGCATGGGCCTGTCCTTGAGGGGATGATCACATGTCTTTTAGGCGTGCGCGGTGACAGGGACAATGCGGTAAATGCGAGCCCGCCGGCAGGTTCGCCGCTTCCGTCCCCCCATATTCTTCAGCCAACAAAAAAGGCCCCCGAAAGGGCCTTGCTTGTAACGCTCGAAGCGTTCCGACGTTGGTGCGGCCAAGAGGACTCGAACCTCCACGGGTCTCCCCGCTACCACCTCAAGGTAGTGCGTCTACCAATTCCGCCATGGCCGCGGAACGTCGTCTCGTCAGGGGTTTTTCCTGAAGAGGCGGAGGCTTTAGCAGATGGTTTGCGGCATCACAAGCCTCTCGGCGCGCGAGACTGAAAAATGTTGAGCTTGCGAAAATCCTATCGGATAAACATGTTCGAAACCAACGGTTTACCGTGTGGCTTTGTCGGCGGTAACGCAATAAAATGACTTTGGACGTGCTGGCCTCGCCTTCCGCGGACCCGCGCTCCTCAACGATCCGCTGCGATTCCATCGCAATCGGCTGAAGGTGAACTCTGGTGGTTGCGCGCGACACGTTGGAATCCCGTTTCGAAGCCCGCGCGGGCCATGATCCCGTGGAATGGCTCGTCACCGAGGGCCTGACCGAATATGGCGCCGCCGTCGCCTTCATGGAGGATCGGGTTGCGGCGATCGCGGACGGGACCGCGCGGGAGCTGGTGTGGCTGGTCGAGCATCCTCCGCTCTACACGGCCGGAACATCGGCGCAGCCTCAGGATCTCATCGAGCCGGATCGCTTCCCCGTTCATCAGACGGGGAGGGGCGGCCAATATACCTATCATGGCCCCGGCCAGCGGGTTGCCTACGTCATGCTCGATCTCAAGCGCCGAGATCCGGA
>NZ_JBFUKD010000609.1:0-2236 GCF_056401005.1 Microvirga sp. P4_G7
CCTTTAGCAATTCGTAGTCATACTCGAAGTGCACGCCATCTTGACGCCTTCAGGACTGCGTTGGTGAGCGAAACGACATCTGCAAAGCAACGTAGTCAGCCCCACTTGGTGCCGAACGCGTGACCTGAACGCTCACTCGACCTTGATGGCGGAAATCAGGCATACACCATGAAACTCAATGAAGCCGCTCGCAATGTCTTCCGGCCCAGACTGACCTACGAGGAATTTTCAAGAACAAGCAGTTTTACTGGTCTTGATGGAATTCGCGCAATCGCGGTCGGGCTCGTTCTGACAACACACTATGGCGGCCCTGGATGGACTTGGTTGTCCGGTTGGCTCGGAGTGCAGATCTTCTTCGTTCTGTCGGGCTTCCTGATCACTCCTTTTGCGCGAGATGGCTGCGAACGGCCGGGTATCCTTGCCGGCATTCTTCATTCGTCGTGCTTTCCGCATAGCACCAGTCTATTTCTTCCTGCTTATTATCTTCGGCGCGCAATCCTACTTTATCGGCAATGCCTATTGGGCGACCTTCAAAGACGCGCTGCCCTACTACGTCTCCTTCATGAACGAGCTTCGTTTCGGAAACTGGGGACCGACATGGACGCTCGGGATCGAATGGAAGTTCTATCTCGTGTGGCCGGTTTTGGCATTCGCTCTACCGATGCGTGCCACTACTCGAATCGTGATCGCCTTCGCCTGCATTGGGATCATGATTCTCTACTGGTACACGATCTGGCTCAGCCCGTATTACTACACCGTTCTCCTGTTCGGTGCGCTGCTGGCAATGGCCTTGAATACGCGAGCGGGCTTTGCCCTCTTTCAGCCGTTCACGACGCCAGCAGGCGCGTTGGTCGCAACGGCCCTTCTCGTCTGCACACAGGCGGTATCGTCGCATCTCAATGCACGGCTCGGCGACGCGAACATGGTCATCGTGTATGGTCTCATCGTCGTTCCATTCCTCGTTGCGGCTCTCGCACCAACGCCGTTGCGAGCGGTCCTCAGCCACCGGGCGCTCTCGTTTATCGGCCGCCGCTCGTACTCGATCTATCTCGTGCAGGTGATGGCGTTTCAAGCTGTTTCAGGCGTTTTCCTCGGTGCGAAGACCAGCTCCTACGCGTTGTTCCTGACCGCGGCGATGGCGATCATCTTCGCCGACCGGCTCTATCAATGGGTCGAGAAGCCAATGATCAACGTCGGCCGACGTCTGGCTGAGAGGTTCCGGACAGACGGCGAGCGCGCTGCCGCAAGGCTGGCCCGACCGATTGTGGCGGCTGATGCGACAACCAAGGGGTGACGCAAGATGAATCTCGAACGAGATTCCTCGCTCTTGGCCTCATTCGGTGCTGCCACGTTTGTGATTGTACCCTGATTCTAGTGTACAGTTGACACCATGCCGCGGGATCAGTGGCTGGAGCCAGCGATCTCAGTTTGCGAAAGTCAGGACCACGTCATCGGGACCTGCCAAGAATCGAAGTTGCGAAGCCATTAAGCAACGTGAGTCTTTATGGCTCGCGCCCATCCTCCATACCTTCAGCCATCATGTCGGGGAGCCAAGCGATCGCTATGCTCACCCGCCACAGAACAGTCATCAATATACGGTTGCTAGCTCAGGGAACAGGTGCAGAGCGCCGCCAGAGTTCCCGGAAACCAAAGCCCCAAAGAACCCTACAAAAATCTTACTCGCTCTCAAGCTAAGTAATGGCGCGCCCGAAAGGATTCGAACCTCTGACCCCCAGATTCGTAGTCTGGTGCTCTATCCAGCTGAGCTACGGGCGCCCTTGGCACGCTGCTTGGGTAAGCAGCAATGTGCGGAGGCCGGTCGTTTAGAGCTTTCTGCGGCGCTTGGCAACCCTCCTGGCGACGCTTTCGTCAAAGAGTGTCCTCCCCTTTTCCGCGATCGGGAATGGTGAAGCGGAACGTGGCTCCGAGCGGCGTTTCTTCCAACGCGATGGTTCCGCCGTGCAGGGCCACGAGTTCGGCGGCAATGGCAAGGCCAAGTCCGCTGCCGCCGTTGTGGGACGAGACCTGAAAGGCGCCGAAAATATTCGCGCGGACGCGGTCCGGAACGCCCGGCCCGTTATCCTCGACCGAGATCGAAACGTCGCTCCCCTGCCGCTCGGCCCGCAAAACGATTCGCGGCTGCCCGTCGCTGGCGCCGGCTTGCCGGAGCGCCTGGACGGCGTTGCGGATGAGATTGACGAGAATGCGCGAGAGCTGATCCTGATCGGCATCGATC
>NZ_JBFUKD010000610.1:0-2229 GCF_056401005.1 Microvirga sp. P4_G7
TCACTGCAACGATGGCTATTCTTCGCGGAAAGCCCGGTTGAAGCTTTCGGTAATCGGCGCCACGAGATAGTCGATCGCACGTCGCGGCTTGTTGATCACGAGCACCTCGGCCGGCATGCCGGGATAAAGCTTGATGGAAGGATTGGACGCGAGGCTCGCGGGCAGAATTTCGGCTCGTGCAATGAAGAATGCGGAATCCGTTCGCTCGTCGATTTGTTGATCAGCGGACAGATACGTCAGCGTGCCCGAAAGCGGCAGAGTCGAGCGATTGTTGTACGCCGTGAGTCGCACCTGGACGGGCGCCCCGACACGAACCGAATCGACGTCGCGCAATCCGATCTTGGCCTCCACTATCAAGGGCTCGTTTTCCGGAACGATATCGAGAATCGCCTGTCCCGGTGCAATTACGCCGCCGGGCGTGCGGGTTCGAATATTGGTGACGATTCCGTCTTGCGGCGAAACCACGTCCACACGCCGCAACACGTCATTGGAGGCGTTCATGCGTTCGACCGTGTCGGCCAGTTCCAGCTGTGCCGATTGCAGATCGCCGCCGACCTGCTGCTGAAAATCGTTGTCGATCGATGTGATTTCGAGATGAGCCGCCGCCATCGCCTGCTCGGCTTTCGCCTTGCGGGCGACGAGCTCACCCGCGCGGCCCATCAGTTCGCTTTCGCGGGTCTGCAGTTCCGTGAGGCGAGGACGGGGCGCATAACCCTTCTCGACGAGCGAGGCGATTGCCTTGAGTTCGCGGTCGAGAAGTTCGGCCTGGCGCGAATTGGCAGTCGACTGTGCTTGAACCGCATCGAGCTCCGCGCGCTGTTGCTCGATGTTCTTGTGCTGGATCTCTACCCTTTGTGAAAATATCTGTTGTCTTGCGACGAACAGTTTTCGCTCGGCCGCGACCACCTCATTGATGATCACCGTGTTCGCCTTCAAGAGGCCAGGCGGAAACGTGAGCTCCTTTTCTCCCGCCTGTTCCGCACGCAATCGAACGAGCCGTGCTTCCAGTCCGACTCGCTTGGCATACAATTGTGCCAACTCGGCCTTGGGGCGCGTGTCGTCGAGGCGCAGAACGGGCTGGCCCGCCTTGACCGCCTCTCCTTCCTGGGCGAGCAGCGTCTTTAGGATGCCGCCCTCGAGATGACTGACGGTCTTGCGTTTGGAATCCACGACGACCGTTGCTGTTGCGACCGCTGCGCTATCGAGCTGCGCAGAAAAGGCCCAACCGACAAAGCTGCCCAGCCCAAGAAAAATCGTCGCGAGTCCAGCGATCAATGGCGTGCGCAATGATGGGCCGCGCGGCTCTTCGTCCTCGAACCGCTCTGCCCACGATCTGATATCCGTACCGGGAGCGATCGGCAGCGGTTTGGTGCGGGCAATGATTTCGGTCTTGCCGTTCATGCGCTCGTCCTCCGGCTTTCGATTGTCGCGACGCGTGGTTTGCCAGGGGCTGGTTTCTCGTCAGGGTCGATGGCCCCGACGATCGACGTCCGCGGCCCGAACTGCGAAATGCGCCCGTCCTGCAAGACGAGCAGCTTGTCGGCCACCTGCATGATGGACGGCCGATGTGCGATCAGGATGACGATAGCGCCATCGGCGCGCATGGCGTCGATCGCTCGAATGAGCGCGCGTTCGCCTTCCGTATCGAGGTTGGCGTTCGGCTCATCGAGAACGATAAAACGCGGTCGGCCATAGAGGGCACGAGCCAACGCGATTCGTTGGCGCTGTCCGCCCGACAGGAGATAGCCGCCGTCACCGAGCGATGTATCGTAGCCGCCAGGAAGGCGACCGATCATGTCATGGACATTTGCGAGGCGCGCGGCCTCGAGAACCAGACGAGGGTCGGCGTCGCCCATGCGTGCAATGTTGTCTCGAATGCTGCCATCGAGGAGTGATATGGCCTGGGGCAAGTAGCCGACCATCGCGCCGAATGAACCGCGCTCCCAGAGAAAGACGTTGTGACCGTCGAGGTACACGCCACCTGCGGTCGGCTTCAKGACGCCGACGAGAAGACGGGCCAACGTCGATTTTCCGGCAGCCGAGGGACCGATGACGCCGAGCACTTCGCCCGGCGACAGCGAAAAGGACAGGCCTTTGAGAACCGGAACGTCCGAGCCGGGCGGTGCGTAGACCAGACGATCGACCGTCAGCTCTCCCTCACTGCGCGGGGTCGGCTTTGTGTCTCGCTTCGGCGTTTGATTCTCCAGAAGATCGCACACGCGTTTCCAC